>RGBZ01000250.1 GCA_009919365.1 bacterium | reverse complement strand
AGTCATGCGAGGCGGACTTTACCAGAGCATGCCGCGTGTCAGACTTGACCCATGACGACCCCCGCAGACCCAAGTTGCACGCTCGCGGATGCGCTGCGTGATTGCCGCAAGACACTGGCGCCATTGGGCGAGTCGGCCGCGACCGAAGCCGAATGGCTCGTGCTGCGCTGTCTCGACCTGCCGCGCGCGACCTTGCTCACCGAGCCACTGCGCCGGGTAGGGCCGGACGAGCGCGCGCGACTGCAACAGTGGAGCGCGCGACGCGCGCGCGGCGAACCGCTCGCCTATCTCACCGGCGAACGCGAGTTTTGGTCATTGACGTTGCGGGTGTCGCCCGACGTGCTGGTGCCGCGCCCCGAAACGGAACTCCTGGTCGAACGCGCGCTGCAGTTCGGCGACGCACTCGAGCGCAGGCTCGGGCGAGTACCGAACATCGTCGATCTCGGCACGGGCTCCGGAGCGATCGCGCTCGCGCTCGCACACGAGCGCCCGCACTGGAACATCACCGCCATCGATCGCTCGGCCGCTGCGCTGCTGATCGCGCAAGACAACGCTGCGCGCTTGCGCTTGCCGCAAGTGCGGTTTCTGCTCGGCGATTGGTTTGCGCCCGTAGCCGCGCAGCGCTTCGACATCGTGATTTCGAACCCGCCCTACGTCGCCGCCGACGACCCTGTGATGCGCGGCGACTCGCTCCGCTTCGAACCGAGCGCGGCACTGACGCCCGGGCAAGACGCGCTCGCCGCCCTGCGCGGCATCATCGCGCACGCGCCTCGGCATCTCGAAGCGGACGGCTGGCTGTTGCTGGAGCATGGCCACACCCAGGGCCCGGCGGTGCGCGCCCTGCTTGTGTCCGGGGGTTTCGGTCACGTAGTCTCGCACCCCGATCTGGCTGGCCACGAACGACTCACACAAGCTGCCGCGCCGATCACCCGCTCGTCACACCCGGAGTAACTCTGATGCTGCGTTTCGAAACCACCGCCGGCCGCTTCGACGTCGAACTGTTCGAAGGGGAATCTCCCGAGACGGTCGCCAACTTTTTGCGCTATGTCGACGAAGCGTTCTTCGACGGTACGCTCTTCCATCGCGTGATTCAAAAAATCGTTGTCGGTGAGGTTGATGAAGAACTGCGAGGTCGCGCTATTGATGTCGTTCGTGCGCGCCATCGCCAAGGTCCCGCGCAGGTTTTCGAGACCGTTGGTCGCCTCGTTGCGAATCGGCGCCTGCGTTTCCTTAGGTTCGAGACCGGGGAGCATGCCGCCGCCCTGGATCATGAAGCCCGGAATCACGCGAT
>RGBZ01000249.1 GCA_009919365.1 bacterium | reverse complement strand
GCCGCCACGCGAATGGAGCGACCGCCGTTCTGCAGGTGACGAATGCCGTTCGTGCCGGTCTCGTAGTCGGCATCAGCTCGGGCAATCTCTGCGCTGTACAAGGCCTGCCGGTCGCCGTCGCGGAGTGAGGTCGGGCCGCTCGACGCTGCGGGGTCGAGTCCTGCGCGCCGTAGGGCGCTCGAAGGGAGATAGACCCGTCCATTCGCAAGGTCCTCGTCAATATCACGCAGGATGTTGGTGCGCTGCATGGCTGCACCAAGTGCGCGGGCGGCGCGATCAGCCTCTGCTGCAACGCCAGGGTGTACACCGAGGAGCGCGGCCATCAGGCGGCCAACGGTGCCCGCTACCTGGTAGCAGTAGAGATCGAGATCCGCGTCACTCTCCATTACGGGCCCGGCAAGATCACCCTCCATGCCGTCAAGGAACGCGCCGATCGCATCAATCGGAAGAGCGGGAGTACGGCGTTGCAGGTCAACGAAGATGGCCAGTTCATCACCATCCGTGCCGCCGACCTCACCGGTGTCGACCCAGGTGCGAATGGCGGCGATGCGCTGCTGGGCGTTAGCGCGCTGCGTGGATCCACTCGGCGCTTCCATATCAACAAGATCATCAAGGCGGCGGAGCGCAAGATACAAGAGATTGATGTCGTCACGCACGTCGCGGGGGAGGAAGCGCGCCGCCAAGGCGAAGCTGCGCGCGACGCGATCGATGGTCGACTGTGCTTCGGGAAGGAGGGCCGCCACGCGCGGATCGCGTTGGAGGGTCATGCAGCTACGGGCGGACGAGATTTCCGGTCGGGCCGGTGGCGCGCGAGGTGAACGGCGCAGGGTAGTCGCCGCGAATCAGATCCTGGGTGACCTGTGAGGTGAGGAGCGCTCCTGGCATTCCAGCACCCGGATGGGTGCCGCCACCTACGTAGTAGAGTCCGGCGATCGCTCGGTCGCGGTTTGGCTGGCGGAAGTAAGCGGACTGCTGAAGCGATGGCTCCACGGCGAAGGCGTTGCCATCCGGCGCAAGGAGCTCGTCGCGGAAGGTGAGCGGCGTCCATGAGCGCTCCACCACAATTGAGTCACGCAGTCCTGGCAGACCCCAGTTCTCGAGCCACTCAAGGGTGCGATCGCGCATGCGCGGCTCCGCTTCAGTCCAGTCGTCGCCAGAGCGCAGGTTCGGCACGGGGAGTAGGATGGCGATGGAGTCGCCGCCTGGCGGCGCCATCTCGGGCTCCGTGCGCGATGGTGCATGAATGTAGACGGCGTTGCTTCGTGGCATACGACGCTCGCGGGTGACGTCCTTGATGAAGCCGTGATAGTC
>RGBZ01000248.1 GCA_009919365.1 bacterium | reverse complement strand
GGAGAGTGCCTTTGATGGCACGAACAGCTCGGCGTCTCAGGATCGCGCGATCCTCGGTGGCAGCTATCAGTCCTTCTGGTACCCCGGCCTCACCACCAACCCCTGTGCCTCCTCCGCCCGGGGCATCGGCGTCCCGTCGAACGAGATCAGGAGCGTTGGTTTTCGCGTCGCGAGTGTCCCTGAACCCTCGACCTATGCCCTCATGGTTCTTGCTGGGCTGGCCTGCGGCGGCTGGCAGATGTTCCGGCGTCGTCAGGCACGGTAACCTCCGCCCTATTGCATTCATCACCGAGCCGGGGCTCGCCAGTGCGCAGGGAGGTTGAGATGCCAGAGCGAAAGGTCGCCGTCGTGACAGGGTCTGCCACGGGCGTGGGCGCCGCCACGGTCCTGGGCCTGGCACGCCGCGGGTACGACGTCGTCATCAACTACACGAAAAGCGAGGTGGAAGCCGCGGCTTCTGCCGCAGCCTGCGCCGAGGCTGGTGCCGACACGCTGGTGGTGCGGGCCGACGTGGCCGACGACGCCGCCTGCTGCAGCATGGTTGGCGCCGCGGTCGAGCGCTGGGGACGCATCGACGCGTTGGTGAACAATGCGGGCCGCACATCCATGGCCAGCATGGCGGGATGGGAGGGGCTGGACGCGCAGGTCTTCCACGACATCTACGCCGTGAATCTGATCGGCGCTTTCCAGATGATCCGCGCCTGTGCACCGGAGCTGAAGAAGGCCAGAGGAGCGATCGTCAACGTCTCGTCGATGGCCGGGGCGCTCGGGATCGGCACCTCGGCCCCCTACATCGCCTCCAAAGGAGCGCTCAACGCCCTGACCCTGAACGTGGCGAGGATGCTTGCACCGGATGTGCGGGTGAACGCCGTGTGCCCGGGTCTGATTCTCAGCCGTTGGTTTGCGAGCGGAGCCGGCGAGGGCGGCATGGAGCTGCTGAAGAGCCAATACGAACGGGCCGTCCCGCTGGAGCGGGCCAGCACTCCGGGGGATGTTGCCGACGCGGTCATCTGGTTGATCGATGGCGCAGCATCGATGACTGGCGAGCTGCTGCTGCTCGATTCGGGCATGCATCTCGGCGATCGGATCGGGCCCTGGCGGAATCCTCGAGGACAAGACGTGACAATCAGCGTGGCGATCGTCGGTGGCGGGCCTGCGGGCCTGACGCTGGCTGCGGCGTTGGCCCAGCAGGGCGGGTTCGAGATCGCGGTTTTCGAGCGTGCCGAAGACCACTTGAGCGCCGAAACCTACAACCCCGATCGCAGCTACACGATCGACATCACGGGCCACGGTCTGCGTGCGGCACGTTTCATCGGCAT
>RGBZ01000247.1 GCA_009919365.1 bacterium | reverse complement strand
CCGTTGGTGGTGCGCTCGGCAAGAATCGCGTGCCCGTGTTGATTCCCTGCCATCGCGTGTTGGCGTCGAACGGCATTGGTGGATTCGGTGGCGGCGCAGGCAGCAGCTGGCGTCCTGGGGCAACGGATCCGATTGCCTTCAAGCGCGCACTGCTGCGCGGCGAAGGGGTCGACGCTTAGGCGTGCAGCGTCAGGCTGTGGAAGCCGAGCACCACGCGTGCGCGAGGTGAGTCGGCAAAGATCAGCGCAATCTCTCCTTCGCGAACGAGGCTCTCAATGATGCGCGCCTCGCGCTCAGGTAGTCCGATCCATGCCGGACCTTCGGGTGTCTCAATGCGCGTGGTGATCTCTTCGTCACCTGGTAGGCCGTAGGTTCGTCGCAAGTCATGCAGTGGCACATACGGTCGCGCCTTAGCGATGCGGCGCACCTGCGCCGGCGTCGCCTGACGAACCTGCTGCTGCGCGCTAGCGACTGGACCCTCGTTCATCCGGCCACCACATAAAGGTCACGCTTCGTGTGGTTCAGTGCATCGACTGCGCTGTCGCCACAGAGGACGATGTCTTCGATGCGGGCGCCGTTGACGCCCTCAACGTAGATGCCGGGCTCAATCGAGAAGGCGTGGCCTGGAACCAACTTCGTGGTGTTCCCCGCGACGATATACGGATCCTCGTGCTCCTCGAGGCCGATTCCGTGCCCGGTGCGGTGGAAGAAGCGGGCCCCCTCCCCTGCCGCGTCAATCACGGCACGGGCGGCGGCATCGACCGATTCACAGCTCACCCCTGGGCGAACATGATCCATCGCCGCCTGGTGGGAGCGCTTCAAGATCTCGTAGCGGCGTAGGAAGTCGTCGGTTGGTGGCATCGCCCCGTTCGGCCCAGTCACCCAAATCGTTCGGGTGGTGTCGGAGCCGTAGCCACCGAAAACGCCACCAATGTCGAGCACGATCGCATCGCCAGCGTTGATCACCCGCGAAGAGGCCTCGTGGTGCGGCGAGGCCGAGTTTGGGCCAGAGCCAACGATGGCAAACGATGAGACCTCGTGCCCTGCACCGGTGAGTCGCTCGCGCACTTCGCGTGCCACATCGTTCTCGGTGCGACCAAGCAGTTTTCCGCTCGTGATCGCCATGATGACGGTGTCCACCGCGCGACCTGCGCCACGTAGCAGTGCCGCCTCTTCGGCCGACTTCACCATGCGCAACTTGCCGATCACGTGCGACGCCAGCTGTGTCTGGTTAATGGCACCGTGCGTTCGCAGTGCCGCCTCAATGCGAATCAAGAAGGTGGACCAGAGTCGGTCCGAGACAGCGACGCCGCGCGCGGC
>RGBZ01000246.1 GCA_009919365.1 bacterium | reverse complement strand
TTAAAATTATTAGTTGTATTATTATTTGTAGTATTATTATTATTATTAATTATAGTATTGTTACCTATTTTAGGTAACACCTCCCTCAAAATTTTTTTTATTTCCTCATTGTCTTTTAATAATTTCAAAATAAGTCCGTCTTTGTCCCTACTCGCCATCTCTTTTAACTCTAACGCTAATGCTGTATTGCTTTTATCATTCATTAATTGACATTTTTGTTTATGTTTCCAAAGTCCCATACGCGTTGTGTATGTTTTTAAGCAGTCACATTTGTGAGCATTATCAGTAACAGCATTTTCTTTGTATACTGATGTAAACTTTTTATGTTTCAGTGTGGAAAGATGAACATTGTAATTAGACTCTTTAGAGCATTTGAAGTTACAAACATCGCATAAAAAAAAAACAGCATTTTTTGGCATAATTGTGTATACTATAGTAGTATACAAAAAAAATGCCTAAACCCTTTTCATATAATATTTATAAAATGTTAAAAAATTTATCGTAACAAAATTTTCAACCTTAAAAACAAATTTAGAGCATTATGCTCTGAGTGACGTTTTCATCGTTTTTTTTAAATCTAGAACTGGTTTTTGAAAAAAGGACATTTATAAATGTCCATTTTTTGAAAATGGCCTCTGAGACTTGAAATTTTTATACATCATCACTTATTCGGCGTCCGCCCTGCCATTTTCGCGGGGTTACCTTTATGCTTTGTGGCGGTGTATTCATCGTGGTCACGCGGTGAGCATAATGCTGCGATCCTCGCTGCCGTCGCCCGCGTGAAAAACCTGCCCGATCATCTCGCAAAGACTTTTTGCTTCGATCAGTGGCACATCGCCAAAAAGAATGAGACTGTGCCCCGAGGCGGCGAGCGCCGCTTGCGCCTGCATGACCGCATGCCCTGTGCCGCGCTGATCCTGTTGCTCATGCCAGAAAAGCGCAATCTCTCGCTCACGCAAGGCCGCTTGAAGATCAAGCCCTTCAACCGCAGCCTTTACCGCATCGCCTGCAAAACCGCGAACCAGATGGATTGCCTTGAGTTCCCAAGCGGCTGACTGCAAGGATGAAAGTTCTAAAACAGTGTGTAGAACATGGTCGAGCATAGCGCGCCCACCGATCGGATGGAGCACCTTAGGAAGGTCTGAATGCATTCGCTTACCGCGGCCAGCGGCAAGCACAACAACATCGATCCAGTGCTTCATCGGGATTGTCGCTTCGGTGTTATGGGATCGTCCCGCGGGCATGTTTTTGCTAGTGCCGGGATTCAAGCGCTTTTTCAACCACGCTGTGGTTACCTTGATGTCCAATCAGTTGCGGGGCG
>RGBZ01000245.1 GCA_009919365.1 bacterium | reverse complement strand
GCGCAGCGGATTCTCGAGCAGGCTGCCAAGTTTCATCAGCGCTGCACCAAGTTCGGGGTCGTATCCGGTGGAGAACTTTGCGAGCAGTCGCGCGGCAAGCACTACCGAGATCGCTTCATCTTTACTGAAGCGCAGCTCTGGCAGAAGCCCCTCTTGCGACACACCCCATCGGCCAAGGTTGTTCCAGACCGGCACGCCGACACTCGCTTCGAGCGCCTGCAGGTCGCGGTAGGCGGTGCGGCGGCTGACGCCGAGCTTCTTGGCCAGATCTTCTGGGCGGATTCCCGCCTCCCCGGCGGCCTCGACGTAGCGCAGGGTGCGCAGGAGTCGGGCGCTCCGGTCGCTCTTCTGGAAGTCGGCGTCGCCCTCAGGCGGGTGGCTACTCATGGCTCAGATTGTGCCACTCCACCCCTAGTTGGGAGTACGCCTCAGATTTACGGTCGGCGCGCCGCCGCAACGAATGCCGCCCAGACGCGCTCAAGAGCGGCAGGACTGCTCTCGGTGCGCTCGGGATGGCACTGCACGCCGAGCACGAAGCGCTCTCCCGGCTCCTCCAGCCCCTCAACAAGGGTGCCGCGCGGCGAGTCGGTAAAGGCAGAGGCACGCAGCGTTGGCGCGAGTCGCTCAGGGCTCACCGCCTGATGGTGATAGCTGTTCACTGCGAGTGGCGTCGTGCGTTCACCGAGAATTTGCGCGAGCCTCGTGCCACCTTGCACGTCGAGCGGATGCGAGAGGGCGGGCGATGCTGGATACGCCGCGCCAACCTGGCCCTCTACATGTTGCAACAGCGAACCGCCGCGGTGCACATTCAAGAACTGTAGTCCGCGACAGATTCCAAACACGGGAATACCGCGACGATCCGCGGCATCGAGTGCCGCCCACTCCAGCGCATCGCGCGCCGGCTCAACCCCGATGGCGCCATCAACGGCTTCGTTGTATCGCGCCGGATCAATGTCGGCACCACCCGAAAGAAGCAGACCGTCCATCGTGTCAAATGCGGTCGCGCGCTGCTCGTCGTTGGCACTAGCACTCAGCAGAATCGGAATGCCGCCGGCACGTCGTACGCCGTCGGCGTAGCGCGCGTTGATCAGATGAATCGGCGCAGCATCGCCAGGCTCATCATGATCTGCAACGGTGATGAGAATGAGCGGCGCGCTCATCAGCCGATCTGAACGCCGCTCGCCTTCGCGAGTTCCTTGAGCGACGCGATCAGTCGGTCGATCTCTTCCTTGGTGTTGTACGACATGAGCCCAACGCGCAGCAGACCGCCGCGCTCGGTGAGGCCGAGTGCCGCGACAGGATTCACCGCGTAGAAGTCGCCATCCCACACCTG
>RGBZ01000244.1 GCA_009919365.1 bacterium | reverse complement strand
GATGCCTCGGCCCAGACGAGCAAGACGCTCCATCAGTTCCTTGATGAGCCGTTCGACTACGTGATTACCGTGTGTGATGCGGCGAACGATGCCTGCCCGATCTTCCCGAATGGTGGGCAGCGCGAGCACTGGTCGCTCCCCGACCCCTCCAAGGTGGGCGGCAGTGAGGAGCGTCAGCTGGAGGCCTATCGCGAGGTACGCGACGATCTGGAGGTTCGCATCATGGACTTCATCCGCCGCGCCGAATCGGGAGCGACGAGCTAGCGGCGACCTCGCTGTAGGCGAATCATCTGCGCCTTGGCGATCAGGTCGCGCGGAAAGTCGAGCAGGATTGGTTCGTACCCGAGCGGGATCTCCATGTGGAGTCCTGCCTTGGTGAGCTTGCGCACCAGGCTCAACTTGTCCATTTCGTCAGGGGCAACGAAGCTCACCGCCTCACCGAGTGCACCAGCGCGACCGGTGCGGCCGATGCGGTGCACGTAGTCCTCGGGGTCGAAGGGAAGCTCGTAGTTGATCACCGCAGGCAATGCCTCGATGTCGAGGCCGCGCGCGGCGACGTCGGTGGCAACCATCACGCGCGCCTCACCGGCCTTGAATGCGGCTAGGGCGCGGTTGCGCTGCTTCTGATCCTTATCACCGTGAATTTCTACAACGGTGTGGCCATCGCGATGTAAGGAATCGCCGCGCTGAGAAGTTGGCGTCGGCGTCGATCATCGACGGCCATGATTACCTGGCGAACGTTCTCGTTCGTCTGATTACGTCGCGCTACCTCAACGGTGATCGGATCTCGCAAGAAGTCCTGCGCCAAGGCGCGGATCGGCTCGGAGAAGGTCGCCGAGAAGAGGAGGCTCTGACGCTGCTTTGGAATCATGGCGAGGATGCGCTTCAGGTCGGGCATGAAGCCCATGTCGAGCATGCGGTCAGCCTCATCGAGCACCAAGGTTTTCACCGAATCCAAACGCAGGTTGCCACGCGTCAAATGGTCCAAGATGCGCCCTGGCGTCCCCACCACCACGTGGGCCCCATGCTGCAGGCTTTGTTCTTGACCGCGCAAAGCCACACCGCCGCACAACGTCACCACCTTGATATTGGCCGTGGCACGTGCCAAGCGGCGAATTTCGGTGGTGACTTGATCGGCCAATTCGCGGGTGGGACACATCACCAAAGCTTGCACCGCATGAAAATTCGCCGTGAGTTTTTCCACCACAGGCAAGCCAAACGCAGCGGTTTTGCCACTGCCGGTGCCGGCCTGCGCAATCAGGTCTTGGCCTGCCAGCGCCAGCGGCAAACTGGCCGCTTGGATGGCGGTCATCTCGGTGTAGCCGAGTTGATCGAGGTTGGCGAGGGTG
>RGBZ01000243.1 GCA_009919365.1 bacterium | reverse complement strand
AACATCGCAGCCGGTAACAACGCGGTCCCCGCGCTCTCCACCCCGGTGCAGATCCATTTCTGTAGCGTTGCGACCAACACGACGGGCGTCGCGGCGCTCCGTCCGGGTTCGCTGGTGGGCCTCTCGGTCAACCTCTCGGGTGCCGCTGCGGGTAGCAGCGCCATCTTCGGCGTGTACAAGAACGGCGTGATCTTCAACGCCGCCACCATCGTGACCCTCATCGCCACGGACACCAAGGAGCACATCACCTTCGAGGCGGGCTCCTACCCATTCGTGGCGGGTGACGTGATCGACGTTCGCGTCCGCACGGGCTCGGGCTGGTCGGCCACCACGGTGGACGCCGCCGTCCTCGTCGAGATCCAGACCTCCACCTGAGATCCCCCGCCCCGCGCCATCACGGTAGGAAGGCTTTTACCCGCCTACCGCGATGTCCACCGATGCCTACATCGGGAGCCCTTTCGTGTTCCAAGTTGGGTACTTGGACGACGCGGGTCAACCCATCACCGTTACGGGCGTGAACCTCACCCTGTTCGTGTTCGACGCGAACACAGGCGTTCGCACCACTCTGGTTTCGGCGGCACCTATGGCTCCTATCGTGCCGCCGATGCCCAGCCGCTACTACTACGCCTATACGATCCCGCCTACGTTGGAAGACGGCACCCCGCTCTACGCGGAGTACCGAGCTACGAGCGTTCTCACGGGATTCGACGTGGTGGTTTCAGATACGCTGAACCTACACGCGAAGCCATCAGACCTCGGCCTACGCTCCCGGTTCGTGAGGTGAACCCCGTGATCTGGCTCAAAGACTTTCGTATGGCAGGGTTTCTCATTTCTCGCGGGTTCCCCATGTCCGACATGAGGCTGGACGCGCGTGGGGACGTTGAGATTTCCTTCAACGACGAGGACCGCAAGGTTTCCGACTCCCTTCGCGAGTATCCGCAATCCGTGGAGTTCAAGTACGATACGTCTTGCAAGGTCGTCCACGACCTCATTCGTCTCAAACTCAGGAATGGGCGATGAACCGCAAACAGCGCCGCGCGGCGGAAAAGTCCGCTCGCCGGTATCCATTCAAAACGCAACGCACAGGGGAAAGAACAGTCATGTCTCTCGCTCGCATCGAAGCCGACATCCTCGCCGCTCAAGAAGAGGGCAAAGCCGCCATCGCCAAGTACAACGACTACGCGAAGTCGGTGACCGAAGAAGTACACAACCTGCTTCGCCAAGCGGGCCTGTTCGATGCGATCAATGCCCTTGAGATGGATCGACTGGAAGTCCGCAAAGAACTTCAAGCCAAGATCGAAGGGGTCAACGCGAAGATCTCAGAGCTTCAGAAGGTACGTTCTTACCTCG
>RGBZ01000242.1 GCA_009919365.1 bacterium | reverse complement strand
ATAGGCGTCGCTCGTGCGCCGCACCACTTTGTCCACCTGCGTCAGACGTACGCGATGATCGAACTTGTCGCCGGCCCAGATGCTCCAGCGCGTACTGTCGTCCTCGATGTAGGTTTCGAGTTCGCCGTACCGGTTGCCCAATGATCCGAATGCCTCGAGCAGGGTGTAGGGGCCCAAACCCGGGATGAGCAGATACGGTCCCTCCGGGACGCCCCACACCCCCAACGTCTGGGCGAAATCTTCGTCGTTGCGCACGAGACCGATCCCGGAGGCCGGATCGAGCAGGCCGCCCAATCCGAGCGTGCTGTTGAGCGCGAAGCGCAGCGCATCGGTGCCTGCGGCCGCAAACTTGCCCTGCAATGCGTCATTGATGAGCGTGACGGGATATTTGGCGTTGCCGTAGAAATTCGAGACGCCGGTACGCACGAACGAGGGCGTGACGGCCACGTAGCCGTGCACGAGCGGCCGACCGACCACGTCGTCGAGCCGATCGTTGACGTCGTACATCACGCGGTTGAAAGGCTCGAAGGGGTCGCGCGGATCGCGCGGGTTCGACAGACGCGTGCTGCTTGCGCAACCGCTCAACGTCAGCAACATCAATGCGGCGCAGGCGAACTGCCACGCGGCAGTGGCAGTCGTGCGCGGACGATACGACGGGATCATCGCGGCATTTTATCAGCATCGGGTCGTGATCGATCACGATGCTTGCGGTTGGCCGCCAATGCCTCGCGAATTTCCTTGGAACGCGCCTCGAAGCGTGCGCGCTGCACCGCACTGATGGCGGGGTCGGCGAGCGCCAGCTCCAGTTGTTTGACCGCCACGGACAGATCGCCGCCGGCGATGTGGTACTCGGACATGTAGTAGTACGCGTCGGCGGTGTCGCCGGCTGCGCTCGCGGCGAGGGCGGTGAAACGAATCTGTTCGGGCGTCGGCGCCACGTTGTTGAACAGGTCGAGCAATAGTTGATGCGCTTGCTTGGCGCCGCCGGTGCGCAACAGCACTTCGGCGTAGCGAATGGTCAGCGGCACGTTGCGCGGCGCCACGTCGAGCGCGGTGCGCAGGGTTTGCAGCGCGAGGTCCGGCCAACCGGCGGCGAATTGTGCCTGGCCCAGAGCGGCTTGCAACATCGGGCTTTGCGGTTGCGAGGCGGCGAGTTCGATGAGTGCGCTCGCCGCACGCTCGCGGTCGCCGCGTCCGAGTCGGGCCAAAGATTCGCCGTAGCGCTGCGCCGGGGTGAGCGGTCGAGTGTCGGCGAGGGCCGCGTAATACTTGCTCAAATCGGCGTCTTCGCCTGCGCCGAGCACGCGCACGCGTTCGCGCACGAACGAATACGCGAGCGACTCGGCGGTG
>RGBZ01000241.1 GCA_009919365.1 bacterium | reverse complement strand
GGGATACGGGCCGCGGTCGCGAGCAGCGCCATTGTTGGCGCGAACGGTGCGCGAAGTTTTTCAATGAACGCATCAGCCATGCGCAACGGCTCAAACGGGCGAAGGAGCACGAGACTCCCTGCCGCGAAGGCGAGAAGTCGCGCGCCGGCGCCGAGTGCCTCTTCGACCGATGCGCCGCCGAATAGATTGGCGAGCACAATGCCGACAAGAGCTGGTGACAGTGCCACGGCGAGTCGCAGCGTTGCAAGAATCTGCACGCCTGAGATCCACGCCACAACGAGCACTGGGAGTGCGATTGCTGCTTGCGCCACTGGCGTCGCCGGACTTGCAATTGAGAGGGCGAACCAGAAGAGCGCGAGGCCGAGGCGCGTAAGTGGATTGGCTGTGCCGATCAGGCGTTTCCCGAGCTCTGGTGAGAGGAGTTGCTCAGCGCTTTCGGCCACTCTCGCCGCTGGCGCGGGCAGGAGTGCGACAAGTCCACCCTCATCCAGTTCAACGCTGGTCCCTGTCTCTTCAGGGTGACGCACGCGGCGCAGTGGGCGTGCATCTGGTCGGCTCAGCGAACCGAGCCGTGGATCATGCGTGGCGATCAACACAGCACTGGTGCCTACAAGGTCGCGGTCGCTTAGCAAGTCGCAGAGGGCTGCTACGCGCGCATCATCAAGTCCGCCGCTCGGTTCGTCGAGGATCAGCAGATCTGGCGCCGCGCTTCGGCGCGCGATGCATCGCTCGCCGCAATGTGCGCACGACCTGGACGCGCGCCAAGGAGGAGACCTGAGTCCTGCGGTGCACATCTAATTCGTAGATTCGGCGCAGCGATACGTTCACCCGCATCCAGTGAGAGTGTCCCTGCCACAAGGTGCAGCAGCGTTGATTTGCCGCTCCCAGTGTCGCCGGTGAGAAGTGTTGTGGCACCGCGCATGACAGCGAGACTTGAAGGACCAACAGTGCGATTCGCTGCAGTAGCGCGCACGAGCTGCACCACTGGTGCGCCACCTTCGCTCGATCTGGGAATCTCGTTCCACACGGGAACAGTCGCTGCGGTCGCTGGCGTCGCGACGACATTGCCGTCTTCAAGTCGCAGGTGCTGCGCCGTAGCGGCGTTGAGCTGAGTAACGTCATGCGCCGCTATGACGCGCGTCGCCCTGCTTTCGCGAATCGTCAGCGCCAAGCGTTCGGCCGATCGCGCATCAAGGCCACCGAGCGGCTCATCGGCAATCAGCAGATCGGGTGATGCGACAAGGGCGACGAGTGCCGCCGCGGCGGCGCGTTCGCCGCCACTGAAGGTGTCGAGGCTGCGGTCCATGAGGGCAAGGTCGACCGTTGTGTCGCGCGCGTATCGCTCGATCT
>RGBZ01000025.1 GCA_009919365.1 bacterium | reverse complement strand
GGCGGCAAGAGCATGACGGGAGGGGAGTTCGCGCGAGGGCGTCAAGGGGAACTCGCCGCCCGTGGGAGAATCGCAGAATGAAAGAAGCAGTGCCAGCCGGGGGATCGCAGCGACCGCTCGGCCTCTCTGACCTCAGCGTGAATCAACTCGCGGCGCGGGTCAGCGACCTGGGTGCTGAGTCATACCGGGTCACGCAGATTCTCGATGGCGCATGGCGCTCCGTGGCCACCTCCTGGAGCGAGGTGACCACACTCGGCAAGCCACTCCAAGAGCGCCTCGCGAAAGAGATCCGCTTTAGCGCCTTTGATGAGGTCGAGCGTCAAGAGGCGGAAGATGGCGCGACGACGAAGCTGCTGCTCACCCTCTCCGATGGCGCGAAGGTTGAGGCGGTGCTGATGCGTTCTCCCGCCGACCCACGCCGCGGCTCAGGGCCACGTGCCACCGTTTGTGTTTCGAGCCAGGCTGGATGCGCGGTTGGCTGCCCATTCTGCGCAACGGGCGAACTCGGTTTCACCCGCAATCTCAGCGCGGGCGAGATCCAAGACCAGGTGCGGATTGCACGACAGATCCTCCGTACCGAAAATCGCGAGTTGACGAACGTGGTCTACATGGGAATGGGCCCCCTCAATCGCAAGTGGCCTGTAGAGGCGGTGATCGCCGCCGCCGACGGTCACTCCCGTGCGACAGGGCGCCGAACCACTTATGAGGTAACGATGATCGACGGCATCAACGATCAACCCGAGGATTCGGCGGCGCTCGCTGCCCTTCTTCGGGGGAGCGGTGCGCACGTCAACTTGATCCCCATGAACGCCGTGGCACACACTCCATGGCAAGAGTCCAAGCTTGAGCGCATCGAGCAGATCGCCAATCAGCTCCGGGCCGCTGGGCTTACCGTCACCGTGCGTCGCAATCGCGGACGCGAAGCGGGTGCAGCATGTGGGCAGCTCGCCGCCGAGAGGGCTGGGGCTCCAACGCCGATCGCTGTTGCCCGTCGACGTGAGCTGCTGGTAGCGGCGAGCGCCGCCGCGTTGCAGGGCCAGCGCACCACGCAGCCAATCGCCCCGTCAGGGCCTCTAGGCGGTGATGCATGAGTGGCGCACGCATCGAAATCGCCGCGAGCATCTTGAATGCCGATCTTGGTGCACTTCGCGAGGCGGTGCAGGCGGCAGAGGCGGCGGGTGTTGACCGCATCCATCTCGACATCATGGATGGTCACTTCGTACCGAATCTTACCTTTGGCCTTGCGACCGTAGAGGCGTTGCGCTCGGTTACCAAACTTCCGTTCGATGCGCACCTCATGATTCTCTCGCCAGGGCTCTGGGCGACACGCTACGTTGACGCTGGCTGCGAATCGGTTGCGATTCACGTCGAGGCGCCAGACCAGCACCGCGCAACGCTTGATGCGATTCGCCATAGGGGCGCTCGCGCCGGGCTCGCACTTGACCCTGAGACACCAATTGAGTCGCTGACCTCTTTCCGTGATGCGCTGGACTTTGCCCTCGTCATGACCGTCAAGTCAGGATTTGGTGGGCAGTCGTATCGACCCGAGGCTGCACGGCGCATAGCCGCAATTCGCACACTGATCGGCGAGCGAGATGGCCACCCCTTGCCACTCCATGTTGATGGCGGCATCAACGCGACAACGGCGGGCGACGCGGCGGCAGCTGGTGCAGACCTGTTGGTCGTTGGTAGCGCCCTCTTCTCGGCGCAGGGCCCGACCGGTATGGGTGGGGCGGTTCGGGCGATCCGGGAGTCGGCGACCCGTTAGGGTCGCGGTCGGCTTAGGCGCCCTTGCTGGCCGTGCGTCGGCAGCGGGTGCAGACCAGAACACGCTTCGTCGTCGTTCCGACGGCGATCACGGTTGGCTGCAGGTTGGCGCGGAAGCGGCGGTGTGCACGGACACGGTTCATCCCGACCGACTGGGGGTTGAATCCCGCGATCGAGTCCTTGCCGCAGAGGGTGCAGAAGCGAGCCATGTCTAATCTCCTTACGTGGTGGGGCGCCCAGTGGGACACGCCCGTCGTTCGTGCCGTATCGTAGCAGGTGCGTCCGAAGCCTTGCCCAGGCTCGGCTAAGGGAGGGAGCCCAGATGATTCGAAGCGAGCGTATCCGAGTGGTGAGAAGGGTCTCCCTGCGGTGAACCGCAAGAGCTGGGACGGCGTCGAGCTGATGGCGGCCCTCCGATCGGGGCTCGACCGCCTGGAGAGCCGGGTCGACGAGGTAAACGCCTTAAACGTCTTCCCTGTGCCAGATGGCGACACAGGAACCAACATGCTGGCCACCCTGAAGGCCGCCATCGCAGAGGGCGACGCGTCGCTGGCAACCGGAGTGACCGCCATTGACGAGGTGAGCGCGGCAGTCGCGCGAGGTGCACTTCTTGGCGCCCGAGGGAATTCAGGTGTACTCCTCTCCCAGATTCTCCGCGGACTTCCGCAGGCGGTCCGCGGGCGTCAGCGCGCTCGGGCAACGGAGATCGCGCAATCCCTCTCTCTCGGCGTGCTCCACGCCTACTCCGCGGTAGCAACGCCAACCGAGGGGACAATCCTCACCGTTGCGCGGGAGGTAGCCGCTGCCGCAATGAAGGAGTCCGTTGAGGCGTCGGAACTGCGACCATTCCTTGAGAGCATTGCCGTGACCGCGCGCGTCTCGGTAGAGAAGACTCCGACCCTCCTAGCCGTTCTCCGAGAAGCTGGTGTGGTTGATTCTGGTGGCGCAGGGCTGCAACTGATCCTCGAGGGGATTGCCAATGTTCCGTCGGTTGCGCCGTCACGTGGCAGCGCGGAGGCTGAGCGTCGTAGTGCCTCAAGCCCATCGTCGGAACCCGTCGCCGCAGCACCAGCTGCGCTCGTCGAATCGCCTCCCACAGAGTTTGGCTACGAGACAGTCTTCATCCTGAGCTCGCCCACTATTCCGCTAGATCTTGCCGCCATTCGCGCCTACCTAGAGACGATCGGAGAGAGCGTACTGGTTGCGGGCGATGAAGGGACCTGCAAGGTTCACGTGCATAACCTGCGCCCGGATGAGGTCTTGGCGTATGGCATCAGCCTTGGCGATGTTCGCGCCGTAACGGTTGAAAACCTCGATCAGCAGAGTGCTGAGCGAGCAACGGGGCATGCTGCGTTCAATCAGTTGGCCGATGGACCCCTCGCCGTTTCCCAACGCCCGGCCGCTTCGTCGCTTGGGCGCGGAACATCCATCGTCGCCGTCGCCGCGGGTACAGGCCTTGGCGATATCTTGCGTTCGGCCGGCGCATCGCAGATCGTTCACGGCGGCCAGACGGAGAATCCATCAGCCGCGGAGATCGCCTCGGCGATCGCCCATGCTGGTACCGAGTTCGTTGTGGTTCTGCCGAACAACAGCAACATCGTGTTGGCAGCTCGACAAGCGGCTGACCTCTCTGCGGCACAAGTTGTGGTGATCCCAACACGTAATGCCGCGGAGGGGATCGCCGCACTTCTCTCGTGGGACCCGTCACTCTCGCTTGAGGAGCTTGTCCCTCGCATGGAGGCAGCTCGAGTCTCAGCGCGAACGTTCCGCGTCGTTGAGGCTGTGCGCGACGCCGTTGTTCGTGGTGTTTCGGTGAAAGCTGGGCAGATCATGGCGCTCGACCCAGTCGACGGGATTATCGCAACGGGGAGCACCGACGTTGAGTCAATCGTTGCGGCACTTGCAGGGCAGTCGGCGGAGCTCATCACCCTCTACGTCGGTGCCGATGTTTCTGAGGAACAGGCCGCCGAGTTTGTGAGCGCCGCGCGTGGCGCCATTGCTGGGGTTGAAGTTGACCTGCAGCGTGGCGGTCAGCCAATCGAACGGGTGCTCGTGAGTTTGGAGTGACCGTCGATCCGGGTACAATCCCGCTTAAGGGCCTCGCTCTCCCCGGGGGTTCAAGTCTTCTTCGTGGTCTCGCAAAACTCGGCGTGACCACTGTTGGCGATCTGTTGACCTTTCTTCCACGTCGCTATGAGGATCGACGCGAGATCACCCCCATCGCAGGGCTTTCGGGGGGCACAAGCGCCACGATCTCAGCGCGCGTCACCGATCTTCGCGTCGAGAAGACGTGGCGTCGCGGCGTACAGCGTACGATCGCCACGCTGGTCGATGACTCGGGGGCGGTTGATGCCATCTGGTATGGACGCCGCTTTATTGAGCGACGACTGACGGTTGGAGCAACGATTGTTGCGACTGGGCGCGTGAAGGTGATGGGGTGGACGAAGCAACTCGAAGCGCCTGAATTCAGCCCGATTGGCGGAGCAGACCAGGTCAGTTCCGGACGGATCGTACCGATCTACCGGTTGACACGCGGCGTAACGGCGTTGAGTCTGCGGCGTGCGGTGCGAGCCCTCCTCGACCAGTTTGGTGCCGACTTGGCTGATCCGTTACCAAACTCGGTCCAGTCGCGAAACAGCCTCATGCCGCTCACCGCGGCGATTGAGGCGCTGCATTGGCCAGAAGAGTTTGACCTCCGTGATGCGGCACTCCGCCGCCTCGCCTTTGATGAGCTACTGGCAGTGCAGATCGCGCTCGTGCACCGCAGCCGTCGCCGCGCAGGCGACGGCGCTTTCAGCATCAAGCCGACAGCGAGCGAGCAGACCAAAATCGAGGCGGCAATCTTGGGAGGGATCGGTGGGGCGAAAGCACAAAGCACGACACCGTGGACCAGAGACCAGCGCCGGGCGATTGACGAGATCCTCGCCGACCTTGCCACGGGTACGCCGATGTTGCGACTTCTTCAGGGCGATGTAGGTACCGGCAAAACGGCGGTCGCCTTTGTTGCCGCCGCAGCGACGTCAGCTGCAGGGCATCAGAGCGCTCTCCTCGCCCCAACCGAGCTGTTGGCGCGCCAGCACGCGGCGACAGCGGAACGGCTCCTCGCCCCACTCGGGATCAAGGTGGCGCTCGTTTTGGGCGGGACTCCCGTTGCTGAGCGGCGCGCCGCACGCGCGGCGGCCGCAGAGGGGAGCGCAGCGCTCGTCATCGGCACTCACGCCCTCTTCGCGGAAGGGACGCAGTTCGCCTCCCTCGGCATCGTCATCGTTGATGAGCAGCACCGCTTCGGAGTGGAGGAGCGAGCCAAACTCCTCTCCAAAGCATCTCGCGAACCGCACCTGCTGCTGATGACCGCCACGCCGATCCCGCGCACGATCGCGCAGCTCCTCTATGCCGACGTAGCCTCTTCCGAGCTGCGCGCGCTTCCAGCAGGGCGCCAGCCGATCCGCACCGCGATTCGAACGAGCGCCGACTTGGAGCGCGTCTGGGGCTTCGTGGATGAAGAGGCGGCCGCAGGGCGGCAAACCTTTGTGGTTGTCCCGCGGATCGCCGATGCAGAGGCAGGCGTTGAACCGGAGCAGGGGACCACGTTTGACGACGATACCGATGGCGGTGGTGCCACGGGGGTAGAGGCTCAGGCGGAACTGCTGCGTGAGCGCCTCCCGCACCGACGTGTCGGCGTTGTTCACGGGCAGCAGCCTGCCGCGGAGCGTACCGCCGCCATGCAGGCGTTTGTTGCTGGCGATATCGACGTGCTCGTTGGTACGACAGTGATCGAAGTTGGCGTAGATGTGCCGGCCGCTAGCGTTATGGTGATCCTCGAGGCGGAGCGCTTTGGTCTCGCCACCTTGCATCAGTTGCGTGGCCGTGTTGGCCGTGGCGGCGACAAGGGGTGGTGCATTCTGGTGAGCGACAGCGATGACGAGGTTGCTGCGGCGCGCCTGCAGGCGATTGAATCAACCCGTGATGGGTTCCTGCTCGCAGAACAAGACATTGCACTACGCGGAGAGGGGAGTGTCCTCGGGACGTCACAAAGCGGCCTCCCGCCGTTGCGCATTGCAACGCTGGCACGTGCTGAAGATCGGGCACTCGCCCTTGTGGCCCGAGCGGAGGCCGAGCAGCTGCTCGATCAGCGGGGCGAGGCGAAGTCCGAGGCAATGCTTCTCGTGCAGTCGTATGCCCGCGGCTGGCCGATTGGCCGGGAAACGGGCGCAGCGCTCACCGAAAGCGCGCCGGTATGAAGGCTCAAGGAGGAACGCTTCGCATCATTGCAGGCGACCATCGTGGTCGACGCATTGCGGTGCCGCCAGCGGGAACGCGCCCAATGGCCGATCGCGTGCGCGAATCGCTCTTCGCCGTACTCGAGCCGCGAATCGTTGGGGCTCGGGTTGTCGATCTCTGCGCGGGGAGCGGTGCCGTTGGCATTGAGGCGCTGAGCCGCGGCGCGTCGCATGCGCTATTCGTTGAACGTTCGCGCGATGCTGTGGCAATCATCCAAGCAAACCTGGTGACACTCAAGCTGACGGAGCGAGCAACCCTCCAGGGTGCCGACGCGCTGGTTGCCCTTCAAGAGCCAGGCGCCACCTTTGATCTGATCGTTGCCGATCCCCCGTACGACGACGCCGCGCTGGCTCAGGGGATCTTGGAGCGCTGTGCCGCCCCGGACGGTCCGCTCGTCGACGGGGGCCTCCTTGCGCTGACCGGTCGCACGAGACCAGATGACCTCCCCCGAGCGCTCCCCGAAGGACTACGATGTGTTCGAACACTGATCTACGGCGATAACTGCGTAGATCTCTTGGAACGCTTCGCGACAACGCGATCGGAGGTTGGCAATGAGTGAACGAGTGGCCCTCTATCCGGGTAGTTTTGATCCGGTGACGTTTGGTCACATCGACCTGATCCGCCGCAGTCTGGCCATTGCCGACCGACTCGTTGTCGCAATCCTGCCGAACGCTGACAAGGAGGCGCTGCTCACCCTCGAGGAGCGCACCACTCTGCTTCGGAGCGTGATTGATGCTGAGCTCGGTGCTGCGAGCGCACGAGTTCAGATCCTCTCTGCATCGAATCTCGCCGTCCGTGTCGCTGCCGAAGCAGGGGCGACCCTCATCATTCGCGGTCTCCGCGCGGGCTCAGACTTTGAGGCCGAGCTGCGCATGGCGCACGCGAACCGACTACTCGCGCCAGAGATTGAGACGGCCTTCTTGATGACGGCGCCCGAACATGCCTCAACCTCGAGCCGGCTCGTCCGCGAGGTTGCCCGCTACGGCGGGCCGCTTGACCGACTCGTGCCCGCAGCCGTCGTCCCCGTTCTCGCCGCCGCCGCGCGACGCCGAGCGTCGAAGGCGTAACTCGTGGAGAGCGAATCGGCGGCGCTGTTGCCGCCCCTCTATCCCGTTGACCTTTCGCCACTCCTCGCCGAGCCGTCGGGGGGCTCCTTCACCCTTGAACCCTTTACCGTAGAGGAGCGACTCGACGACGAGCTCTTCAAGGCCGCGGTTCAGGTTCGAATCGGAGGCACTCGAACCCCGACATGCGACGGAGGGGCTCCTCGCCATCGGGAAGGGGAACAGCGTTGACGTTGGTCGCCTCGCCATGGAGGCGCTCGACCTCTCTCGTCGCCTGGTACTGCTCTGTACGCCGCCCTGCCCGGAGCGCTGCGGTCTTTGCGGGGCGAACCACCCGGTCAGTGACTGTCCGGAGCGGGGGCTTGACCCTCGTCTGGCTGGCCTGGCCGCCCTCCTCCCCCCTGAAGGGGACGAAGGCGCGCCGATCGGGTAGGATTCCCATCCAAGGCGCGCCCAGTCGGGCGCCAACGAGCGAGGTCAAAAAACATGGGCGTACCAAAGCGGAAGAAGTCGCACGCACGTCAGGGTGACCGACGTTCGCACCATGCCTTGACGCTCCCATCCATGGATCGCTGCCCACAGTGCAACGCCGTCAAGCGTGCGCACCATGCCTGCCTCGAGTGCGGAACCTATCGCGGCCGCGAGGTCATCCGCCGACCTGCGCCGGACGCGGACGTCGCCGACGCCTAACTCGCAATGAGCGCGTCGGGCGGCACTGTCCGCCTCGCCCTCGATGCAATGGGTGGCGACCACGGTCCCACCGAAGTGGTCCCAGGCGGTCTGCGCTGGGCCAAAGAGAATCCCAACGATTACCTCACCCTGGTCGGTGACGAGCAGATTATTCGCGCGATCGCTGGCGGTGAGCTGCCTGCAAACGTTTCCATCGTGCACGGCCCAGGTGTGATCACCATGGAAGAGAATCCTGCGAACGCTATTCGCGAACGCAAAGATGCGTCGATCGTCGTTGCCGCAGCACTCGTACGCGACAAGCTCGCCGATGCCGTCGTCACCGCTGGTCACACCGGCGCGGGGATGGCTGCGGGTGTGTTGATCATCGGACGCATCAAGGGTGTGATTCGCCCAGCCATTGCGGTGCAGTTTCTCTTGCGTGAGAAGCCACTGCTGCTGCTCGATGTTGGTGCGAATCCAGATTCCACCCCCGAGAATCTTTTTCAGTACGCGCACATGGGTCAGATCTTCTCGGAACGCGTTCTCGGTGTGACCAATCCGCGTGTCGCGCTCCTCTCCATTGGCGAGGAGAAGGGGAAGGGGGATATGCCGAGTTCCGCCGCCTCCCATTCGGCCCCATCGCCGCACTCCTCATGCGCGGCTCAATTGCGCGCATCCGCACTCAGCTCGACTACGAGCGGATTGGCGCAGCAATCCTCTTAGGGGTGCAGGGGACCGTTGCGATCACGCATGGCCGTGCCCGTTCGCGCATGGTCTACTTCGCCTGTGCTACGGCGGCGCGTGCGGTTCGTGAACGCGTGACCGAGCAGATCGCCACGTCGCTCGCCGAGAGCAAGATCTCCGCTCCCGACGGTCTCCCCGTCGGGCCGGCGTAAGGTGGCCACCCGACGAACTCCGGCTGCGCCGAAGGATGCAGCGGCGCGAGCGCATACGGCGGGTCGACGCGACGCACTCACCGCCCTCTATGAGTCGGACTTTGGGATGCGCACCGCGTTGGCGGTCCTCGAGCGACGGATTGCGGCGGGCGATGTGACCGAGGAGACCTTGACCTGGACCCGGCCGCTCTTGGAGGTTGTCGAGGTACATCGCCCCCAGATTGATGCAGCGATTGAGCGCCTTGCGCCAGCCTTCCCCCTTGCAACCATGGCCAGAATTGACCGTTCGCTCCTGAGGTGCGGCCTAGGAGAGGTGATACACTCCCGCACGGCGGCGCCGACCGAGGCGATCGCTGCGTGGACCTCGCTCGCTCGCACGTATAGCGGCGAACCGGCCCGCAAACTGGTCAACGGCGTACTCGGCACCGCGCTTCGCGAGGTTGCCGCCACGGCGGAGAGAGACGGAGGGAGTAACTCATGAGCGACAAGGATCAGATCTTCCAGGAGCTCCAGAGCTACATCGTTGAGCAGCTCGGCGTTGAGAAGGAGAAGGTGAAGCCTGAGGCTGCCTTCATCGAAGACCTCAATGCAGATTCCCTCGACCTTGTTGAGTTTGCGATGGGACTCGAGGAGAAGTTCGGCGTAACGATTGCTGACGAAGAGCTCGGCAAGATCAAGACGGTTCAGGACGCCGTCGACGCCATCGTCGAGAAGAAGGGCTGAGATGGGGCGGCCCCTTGGCCGCCGGCGTGAGGCGAGAGCCGTGCGCGGTGCAGCCATAGGGGCGTGCCACCACTCCCCACGATGACGCTCATAGTGGCGCGATTTTCGATGACCCCAGCACAACGTGAACGCCTCAACATCCCAATCGGTGGCGAGGCCCTCGTAGAGCTGGCCCTGACGCATCCGTCGCGCCGCCACCAAGAGGGGGCTGCGGTCGATAACGAGCGCCTCGAGTTCCTCGGAGATGCCATCCTCGGCGCTGTCGTCGCATCCCGACTTTATGCCGACGACACCACAGCGGAGGAGGGGGATCTCTCCGAACGCCGAGCGGCAGTGGTCTCGCGCGCTGCACTCGCGGAGGTGGCTCTACGCATTGGCATTGATGAGGTGTTGCTGCTCGGTGAGGGCGAAGCGTCCCGCGGTGGGGCACGTCGGCCAGCTGCACTTGCTGCGGCGCTCGAGGCGCTGATCGGTGCGATTTACCTGAGCCACGGCTTCGCCGCCGCCAGCGCATTCGTTGAGAATCACTTGAGCGCCGAGCTCGCCGCGCCGCGGGCTGCACTCGGCAAGGGGATCAAGACGCTCCTGCAGGAGTGGACCCAGGCCCGCAACGGCTCGCTACCGCGATACGACGTTGTTGCCACCACCGGCCCCGAACATGACCGCACGTATGAGTGCGTCGTGCGCGTCGACGGCAGTGAGATAGCACGCGGA
>RGBZ01000240.1 GCA_009919365.1 bacterium | reverse complement strand
CCGACTTTCCTACGCTCGGCAATCCGCACGTCATCACGCCTCGCAGCTACCGCTGGCCCAACTTTCTCAAGTCCGACAACCTGCTCAACATCGCCAACCAGATCGCGGTGATCGCGATCATGGCGATCGGGATGACGATGGTGATCATCACCGGCGGCATCGATCTCTCCGTTGGCAGCCTGCTCGCGCTGTCCGCGGTGCTGTGTGCGAGATTCATCCGCGACTACGCGGGTGGAGTGAATGCATCGTTAGGCGGGATGCTCCTCGCGTGCATCGCGTCAATCGCGCTTTGCGGAATCGTCGGTGCATTTTCCGGGACAATGATCACGCGGTTTGCCATTCCTCCTTTCATCGTGACGCTCGCGATGATGCTCGTTGGCAGCGGTCTCGCCTATATCCTTGCGAAGGGCCAGTCTATTTACCAAATCCCCGATTCGTTCGTCTGGCTCGGACGTGGCGCGGATTTGTTCAGCATGCCCAATGCGGTTGTCCTCATGCTCGTCCTTTATGCGCTGGCGCACGTGCTCATGTCCCGCATGAAGCTTGGCCGCTACCTCTATGCAGTGGGCGGGAACGGCGAGGCAGCGCGCCTTTCCGGCGTGCCAGTGAAGCGTGTGCTGATGTTTGCCTACATCGCAAGCGCGCTGCTTGCGGGGCTCGGTGGGGTGATCATGGCCTCGCAGCTCAAGAGCGGTTCCGCGACGTATGGCAATATGTATGAGCTCTACGTAATCGCTGCTGTGGTTGTCGGTGGCACGAGCCTCAGCGGCGGCGAAGGCAAGATGCTTGGCACGCTCACCGGGGCGTTCACGATTGCCGTAATTCAGAATGGGATGAACCTCACCAACGTCGAGAGCTACACGCAGAAGGTCGTCCTCGGCCTCGTGATCCTCGGTGCGGTGTTGCTCGATAAAGTTCGCCATGCCCGCTGAGCCTCGCAAACCACGCATCCTCTCGTGCGGTGAAGTGCTGTGGGACCTCTTTCCCGAAGGCGCCCGTTTCGGTGGCGCACCCGCGAATTTCGCCTGCCACGCGGCGCTCCTCGGTGGCGACGTGACGATGCTCAGTGCCGTCGGAAAAGACATACGCGGCGACGAGGCGGTCACAATTTTGCGGGGATTCGGCGTCGAAATCTATCTGGTGCAGCGTATTGCCGATGCGCTAACGGGTAGCGTCGGCGTGAATGTGGATACGGCGGGAAAGCCGAGCTTTGAGATTCATGCTGGTTCGGCGTGGGATCTTATCAATTGGACAGATGCGCTGGAAGTGAAGGTCTCCGAGGCGGACGCGATCTACTTCGGCACTCTCGGGCAGCGGGGTGCGGTGTCGCGTGCGACGATTCGACGAGCG
>RGBZ01000239.1 GCA_009919365.1 bacterium | reverse complement strand
TGCTGAACTGGCCCGCTCCGATCGCGATTGGCCTCCTCATCCTTGTTGTCATCCTGCTCCTGCTCGTCGGGCAGACCTCAATCTTCCTGCTGCGCCTCGTGGCCGCCGATCGGAAGGGGCGCCGCGCACCGATGCGGAGCGCCACGAAGACGGTCGGACAGCTTGAGGACGAGTCGAAGGGCGACAAGGGGAGCGGCGGCGTGGGAGAATCTCGCTAATGCCAGTGCTTGCAACCTACTTCTCGATTCGACGGGGACGCGATCCCTTCTTTAAGTTTTTCATGCGCACTCTCTTCCCACGCACCGTGAAGGAGTATGAGAAGAAGTTCGGCATCAAGTTCATCGGCTGGTACAACGTTGCGCACGGTTGGGACTTTGACAACGTGATCATGTTCGATCTTCCTGACTACGGCACCCTCGACAAGCTGGAGGCCGACGAATCGTCACGCGCCCTCGGACATCGGGCGGGCGAGTGGATGTTCGAGCGCCATCACTCCATGTTCCTGCGCGAGCGACTCTCTTCAGACTTGGAGTACACCGGCTGATGATCTTCGGTCGAAAGCCAAAGGTTGAAGCAGCTCCTTTGGAAGGTGCGCCTTCCATCTCACCCGATGTGGCACGACGTTTCGCCGACGCCGCAGAGGCGGCCGGCTCCGAACGGCTTCTGGCGATTGAACATGCAACAGAGCGGCTGAGCCGTTATCTGCGCGAGCACCGCAACGTGCTGCAGACCGCTGGCCCACTGATCCTTGCGGGTACGGCTGACGCCGCTGAGCTCGTACTGGAGGAAGAGGGCGGCTTCACCATGAGATCAACCG
Source organism: bacterium (assembly GCA_009919365.1). The sequence continues at coordinate 562 of RGBZ01000239.1, read as the reverse complement.
ATGCCGAGGGTGTTGCCTCGATGGACCGCGTGAGTATCTCTGAGGTAGTGGAGCTGTGGGGCGCCGCTGACCTCTACGACCGCATCGAAGCCGCACTGCGCGCAGCTGCCGGACTTGCGCCACGACCAACCGGTGCGATCGTGGCGGGCCTCGGCGTGGCCGGGGACGACCGCGCGTCGGTCTGATTCGCGATGGGCAGCACGCCCGTCGCCGGTGAACTTCTTGCGATTGGCGAACTAGCCCCAGGTCGCATCGCGCTCGAGTTTCGCGCGCCAACCCTGATCGCGGGCCTGCGACCCGGTCACGCGCTGCACCTGGTGCGCCCAGAGTCGGGTGGCTATCGCGTCCGACGCGTTGCCCCCGTCTCGCGCGTTGATCTGCTTCGCGGCAGCGTTGAGGTCGCGTTGCAACCACGCGCCGATGGGGGGCAAGATTCACTCGCAGGACTACGCATCGGCGACGTGATCGAGCTGATCGGGCCGATCGGTCAGCCGATTCTCATCAACAAGGCCACCATGCGGCTGCTTCTCATCACTGATGTGGAAGGGTTCGCCTGGGTGCG
>RGBZ01000238.1 GCA_009919365.1 bacterium | reverse complement strand
TAGATGAAGAAGATATATTATGTTACAATGATAGCAAATATATTTGGTTAACAAATGTTAGAACTCTGGAAAAAGACATTTTAACTGGGAGAAATATAGGCGTATATTCTAATAAACCGAATAGTGGCAGATATATTGAAAAACACTTGACAAAATATGATGCATTTTTACTAATGAATATCCCAAACAATGAATTTGGAGAAAGAGTTAAAAATTCAAATCAGGTTTGGTCTGGATTTATTTTATTAAGGAAAACGTTTAATCCAGTAAGGTTTATTGGAGAATGGTTAACATATAATCAAGATTTCAGAATTGCATCTGATTCTCCAAGCATATTTGGTAACAATGACAGTGATTTTTACGAAAATAGACATGACCAAACTATTTTGAGTTTGTTGTGTAAAAAATGGGGGATACCAATGCATTTTCTTGACAAAAACTATATGATAGATGTAAGAAATCCTATGTGATTACACCGACCGGAAAGAAAAATGAGACAAAACGCAGTTATGATTTGTATATTTTATAACTATGTTTCAAATAATTTGTTAGATGTTCCTTTGTGATTTTCTTCTCTAAAATATTTGAAATTACATTATAAATGTCTTCATAAGTATTTGGACTTTCTTTTTTGATATAATGTTTTAATTGACTAAAAAATTACAAGGACAAAATAGGTATTACTAAAATAGAAGAAGGATTGAATAAATATAACTCTAAAACTTGTAATATTGATAAGTTTCAGGAATATATTAATGAAAAAATAAAAGCGAATAAAACAATAGTTCCATTATATCAAGAACTAAAATTTCGTAAATACAAATGGTATAGTTATATCAACAAGAAACGAACAGAAGATAATATGGTAAATAAAATAGTAAATAAATATAGTAAAGACCATATTATTATCATAGGTGATTGGAGTATAGGAAAACAAATGAGAAACTTTATTTCTACTCCAAACTTAACACTAAAAAGGAAATTACAAGAGCATTTTAAGGTATATAATATAGATGAATTTAGAACATCTTGTTTATCATATAAAACCGAAGAAGTATGTGAAAATCTATATTTGAAATTCAAGAAAGACCCAACACAGAAAGAACGAAAGATACATTCTATCCTAACATATCAAATGGAAAATAATAGGAAGGGGTGTATCAATCGTGATAAGAATGGATGTAAAAATATCCAAAAAGTATTCAAATCATATATGGAAACAGGAGAAAGACCTGAAAAGTATAGAAGAGAATACAAAAATAATAGTATCCAACCGCTAAATGCTGTGAAATGTGATACAAGCCCAAGATTTTCTACCACAGAAAATGGATAGGGTGCTTTTACATCACTTGGAAAAAATTATTATACATTTTTATTTTT
>RGBZ01000237.1 GCA_009919365.1 bacterium | reverse complement strand
GCTTCGACGACGTCAGCCAAGGCTCGCCCCTGGTGACCGGCGAGCCGCCGCAGTTCCTGCTCAATCTGATCGCCAACCTGGATGACCATTCAATCATCATACGCTGCCGGACAAACCTCGGGAACCGGGGAACGCGATGGTGGGAATCAGCGGGATACTGATCGTGGGGGCAATCCACTGGTCCTCGTGGCGCTCGACGCCGCGGGAACGGAGATGTCGCGCGGGTTGAGGCCGCAGGTGAGAAGGCGGCTCTGGTGAGAGTCGCTCGCATCGGCCTTGTTGCCACACTAGTGTACGGGCGAACACTTTTCTCGTCCATGCCCCGGTGCGCCCATGGTCGCCGCACTCGCCGCGCCTCCGACGCGGTCCAAAGTCCGCCCACACTGCGGCACCGCAAGTTCCCGTCGCTACGAGCGACGCCGGCCGGAGAGGACGCCGCTCTACAAGGTCGTCGCAGAGAACCTCGAAGGCTGGCTCGAGAATCGGTCGGTCGCCGAGCAGCCGGTCTCGGCGCACGTCGAACGGGAGCTGCGGTCGTACCTCACCTGTGGCATTCTCTGCTTTGGATTCGGCAGGGCACGCTGTGCCTCGTGCGGGCAGGGTTTTGTCGTGGCCTTCTCGTGCAAGGGCCGCGGCGTCTGTCCCTCTTGCAACGGCCGCCGGATGGCTCAGACGGCTGCGCATCTCGTTGATCGCGTCATACCCCCGGTGCCTGTCCGGCAATGGGTGGTTTCGGTGCCAAAGCGGCTCAGAGGATTCCTTGCTGACCGGCCCCAGGCCGTGGCGGCCCTGACGCGGATCTTTCTCAGCGAGATCGAACGGCTGCTCTGCGCTGAGCGACTCCTCTGCGAAGCAGCGGGCGGCTCATGTGGAGATGATGCCCCGGCGGCTCCTCGGCCACGCCCGGGCGCCGTCTCCTTCCTGCACCGTTTCGGCTCGGCGATCAACCGTCACGTCCACCTCCATGCGTGTGTGACTGACGGCGTGTTCATGCCGAACGGTGATGGGCCGCCGGCATTCCTGCCGGCTCGGCCGATCAACCAGGCTGATCTGGCCGCGCTCGCCGAGAAGGTGCGCCGTCGTGTCGTGCGTTGGTTCCGTATGCAGCGGCTCCTCGACGCTGATGCGGCGGGCGATATGCTCGCTCGAGAGAACAGCGGGTTTTCGGTGGACGCAAGCGTCCGGATCACGCTCATTGACCGCGACGTGCCGAGCTATTTTCAGAGCCTCGAGCACCTGCTGCGATACTGTGCCCGGCCGCCCTTCGCGCTGGAACGGCTCTCCGTGATGCGCGGCGAAGACGGCCGCATCGCCTGCGTCCGCTACGTGCTCCCCCGACACAAGGCGGCCAACTGGGTCGGCCCGGGACGCGGGCGTAAGTCCACACGGCCGGGCGCCAGCGGCGTCGT
>RGBZ01000236.1 GCA_009919365.1 bacterium | reverse complement strand
CGACCCCGGTTGGCAGGTGACGACGGTGGCAGGTCGACTTCACCCAACCTTTGCCATCTTGGCTGCTGGGAGCCTGCTCTTCGCAGGATCGCGTCTCGCGCACCCGAAGAGACTGATCATCGATACGGTGGCCCTCTACGGCGCAGGGTTCGCTGGATACATCGCCGGAGGTGGCGCTGGGGCCGCGGAACGCGCGGCGTTGGCGGTCGTTGGGGTGCTGCTCTACTTGGCAGCGCGACGGAGCCGCTAGACCGACTTCGCTCGCGAAGCGGCGCTGCTTGCGCCGCTCTTCTTCCCGGCCGAGCGCAGCTTCATTTCGACGATAGCGCGCTGGGCCTCTTGTGAGCCACGAATCACCTCACGGAGTGATGTGCTCTCAAGCGGTCCGTACATGTGATGGCCACGCGCGGTGCGCAGAATTGAGATCGAAGTGAAACGGATCTCGGCGGCAGTCATCCCCTCGCTCTTCAGGTACGGGGTTACCCACTGAATGCAGCGTTCGACGTTGGCATCAAAGAGGAGCTTCATTCCTTCTCGGCCAATCTTCGTTGACTCGACGTAGCGAATGACCTCCCACATCTCTTTCTGCTTGAGGTGGAACTTGCAGCCGGCCTCAACTACCGCATCGAGCTCGTCGTGCCAGCTAGCGGCGGTCCAAGGGTGCGCCGTGGCCAGGATGACGGTCGACCACCAGGCACCGGCCCAGGTCTCGTAGAGGTCGAAGAAGATGGCATCACGATCGTCAAAGAATTGATAGGCGGTGCCAGCGGCGATCTTCGCCTTGGCAGCGACCATCTGCATGGTCACGCTGCCGACGCCTTTGCTGTTCGCGAGCTCGCGCGCAGACTCCAGGATCACGCTACGCGTGCGCAGCGAACGAGCTTGGCTCGGGATGCGTCGTTGGCCGCCCGCCCAAGAGGCAAGCGGAAATGGCGCAGGGGCGAGAGTGCCCTCAGGGGCACTGATGATCTTGCCTTTCGCGAGCCGCGTCTTAGATGGCATTTCAATACTGTTGCACATATGCCCTCGCGCTCACGTACTTATTGAGCGGTTTTCGAATTACGATGCACGCGCCGCACGTATCGTGAGAGATCCTCTTGTTTCTGGTGCGCTGTTTCCTACGCGGCGTTGTGTCGCCGTAGATACTCCAGGATCAGCGCGCGCTGAGCAGCGTATGAACCCGCAATCACATCAGAGAGTGTTGTTGTCGCTAGCGCGACAAAGATGTGATGACCCCGAGCGGTATAGACGTTGGCGCGACAGATGAACTCGATCTCCTTCGTTGTGAGCCCTGCCGAGGTGAAGAAGTTTGTGGCACCTCTAATGCTCCGGTCGATTTGTGCATTCAACATCATCGGCGCCGCCTTACGCCCTTCAGCAGTTGCATCAACATGGCGAATCACCGTCCAA
>RGBZ01000235.1 GCA_009919365.1 bacterium | reverse complement strand
ACGGCCTATACCTACTTTGTGGTACCCTTCAGCCGGGTGACCACCGGGGATATCTCGGGGGTGTATGTGTCCGCCTTGGCCTACACCCAACCCTTCTTGTCGGCGTTCGGGGCGTTGACGGTGGGGTCGTCCATCATCACCTTGAATCTGTCCGGGGTCTACTATAATGCCAATATCACCCGTACCTCGGGCTCATCCACTATCACTTACTACGGGGTCACGGGGGCGACCTACGACGATACGGTGGTAGCGAATACCCCCTACACGTATTCGATTACCCCCTACGCTCCCAACGTGCTCGCCGGGGCGACCAGTTCCTTTTCCGTCGTATCCGCCGCGTCTTTGACCATCACGGGTGGAACGGTCACCACCTCGGCGATTCAGTTACTGTTTGGTGGGGGGTACGGTTCCCTGTCGGCGACCCTGGACGGGACGACGGTCTTTACCCAGAGTACGGGGTTAACCAGCTATAACTTTACTTTACCCGCAGGGACGGGGTACAACCTACCTCATACGATGGTGGTGAGTGCCTTCAACTCGGCGGGGGTACTGGGGCAGACGGTGACTTATTCGGCCTATACTCTGGCCGTGGTGACCTCGGTGACGACGGGTACGGTCACCGCCTTCTCCGTCGTGGTCAACTACACGGGGACGTATTCGTCGGTGGGTATCGTGCGTAACGGGGTACAAATCGCCTCGGTTCCCGGGTCGTCGGTGACGTCGTATACCGATACCACGGCGTTACCTAATACCACCTACGCCTACTCGGTGGTCCCCTACAACGGGAACCTCCCTCCGGTGGCAGGGACCACCGTGTCCGCCAGTGCCAGTGTGACAACCCCCGCAGGTCTGAACCCGACGGTGGGGGCATTGACCCCCTCCTCCATCCAGATATTGTTCGGGGGTAGCTTCAGTTACATGACCATCTATACGGGCACCACCTTCCTCCGTCAGGCCCTGTCGACCGATACCTCCTATACCGCCACGGGGCTGGTGGCGAACACCCCTTATACCTTTACCTTGACCCCCTACAGTGGCTCCAACGCCGCCGGAGTGGCCGTCAGTAGTACCATCTATACTCTCCCTCAGTTCACCAGCTTCATCAGTACCGTCACGAGTACCACCAGTGCCCAACTCTTGTTTACGGGTGCCTATAACTACTACCGGGTGTCACGGAACGGTACGGTCGTCTACACAAATCCGGGGAAGATGTACGATATCAGTTATATCGATACCGGGTTGTCCTTGAACTCGTCGTATAACTATGCGATTACCCCTTATAACGTGACGGATTACTCGGGGGTGACCTTATCCACCACGGTGGTGATTTCCAACTCGGTCTTCATCTATAACGGGGGGTTCAATTTGACCCCCGCCACCTACGGCTGGACGGTGTCAACCGGGTACGGA
>RGBZ01000234.1 GCA_009919365.1 bacterium | reverse complement strand
CACCACCAGCGCCGAGCTCGCGCACGATCTCGAGCGCGTCGTCGAAGTTCCCATCAATAGAGATGACCTTGGCACCCGCGGCAAAGGCTTGGAGCAACTTGCCCGCGGCGATCTTGCCGGCGGGCAACAACACAATGGCCTCAAGTCCCGCGGCGGCGGCGTACGCCGCGGCCGATGCCGACGTGTTGCCGGTGCTGGCACAGACCACGGCACGGGCGCCCGACTCTGCTGCCTTGGCAACCGCAACCACCATGCCGCGATCCTTAAAGGAGCCGGTCGGGTTCGCCCCCTCGACCTTCAACCAGAGATCCGACGCACCAATGTCGGCACCGAGGCGCGGCACTCGTACTAATGGAGTGGCACCCTCACCAAGGGTGATGATTGGCGTGGCCGCAGTGACGGGCAACAGGTCGCGGAAGCGCTCCAGCAGGATCGGTCGTGCGCCAAACGCGTCGCTCATCGCCAGACCCAGCTCGGCAGCTCAGGCAGGATCGGCCCCTGCCAGATCCCCCAGTCTTCACTGGTGACACCACCGAAGTAGTTGATGAAGTGCAGGTCTTCGCCCTTCCACGCCTCAGCAAGGTCGCGGCGCTGCGCCTCGCTCAGCCCGCGCACGGCGAGCACGGTGCGGCCAGCCATGCGCGCACCTTCATAAACAATCAGATCAGCCGCCTGATCGGTGCTCAGGTGGCGCAGTACGTTCATGAAGCGACCGAACAGGCCCGGCTTCGCCAGGGTGGCAACGCTTGGCCCCGCCACGTCGAGCAGCAGCACATCGCCCGCACCAACCAGCTCAGCACGCGCGCGACCACGCTCTGCCGCCGCGTTGGTGTTCGCAACGGCGAGCAGCCAGCCGGTTGGATAGGTAATGCGCAGCGGTGCGTTCACTTTGCACCGCGCTTTGCAGCCTTGATCCAGGCCGGGGCTGGCGCCGCGATCGCCGCAGGAAGATCACCCCACGACGAACCCTCGCCACGCGCAATCGCCAACAGATCATTCAACACACCCGAAGCTGTGGAGCCTGGGCCGGCACCGGCGCCCGCCATGGTGAGATCACCAATCAGATCACCCGAGATCACAATCAGATTCCCGCCGCCAACAGTGGTGCCGAGTCGCGAGTCGGCGGGGACTTCCGTTACGCGCACCGACAGGGAATCCTTAGAGGCGTCGTCACCACCGTTCTGCCACTCAGCGATCATGCGCAGTCGTGCGCCGCGCGTTGCTGCATCGGCAATGGCCGCGGCCGTGACGCCGGTAATGCCAGGGGCATCGTCGAACTGCACATGCGAGAGTGCCGGCCATGCGCCGGAAGCGAGTCGCGCGAGCACCACGAGCTTGGCAGCGGCATCTTCGCCCTCGACGTCGCTCTTTGGATTCGCCTCGGCATAGCCGATCTTCTGTGCCTCGGCGAGCGCCTGGTCGTA
>RGBZ01000233.1 GCA_009919365.1 bacterium | reverse complement strand
GCACCGAGCGAACTCTCGTTGGCGCAGGTCGCTGCCCTCTATTTGCTCGCCGACGGGAAGCCGCGATCCGTGGGAGAGATCGCCCGTGAACTTGGTCGCTCACATTCGGCAACCAGTCGTTTGGTGAGCTTCTTGCATGAGCGTCGCTATCTGCGCGCCGCGCCAACCGATGACGCGCGCGTGCGTCGGTCGCAACTTGCCGCGAGTGGCGAAGCGTTGCTCACATCGATTGACCGCGGTCGAGCGGAACAGTTTGTTGATGTGGTGCGGCGACTCCCGAAAGCGGAGCGCGGACTGGTTGCTGCAGCGGTTGCCGCGCTGGCTACGCGCGCGCCGGTTACTCCCCCGCGTACCCCATAGTCACGTCGTAGAGCACCTCAACGCCCCAGGCGAGGGGCACGGTGATCTTCGCATCGGTCGCATACGGCGCAACGGCTGGCATCAAGATCGCCTCGCTGTCGCGCGTGCGAATCGCGGCACTCGCAATTCCGAGGATTTCGTGATCCATCGGATTCGTGACTGCGGCACCGTACTCAATGAGATCGAGCTTTACGAACGGCGCAAGGTCTGCGCCGATGCGATCGAGCATGTTGCGCACTGCCGCCTCGCGCGTGGTGCCAGGCAGGATGCGGCTATCAACGGTGAGCGTTGCGGAGCCTGGCAACACGTTGGAGCGAATGCCCGAAGTGAGAATGGTCGGGGCAAAGGTGTCACGCAGTACGGCGCGCAGCGCGCGGAGTAGTTCAGGGGCACAGCCTGCGGCGGCCGCCTCGCTGTTGAGCTCCTTGGCATCATCAAAGGTTTTCTCGCTCAGCAGGCGCTCGAGCCGGCCGAGTGCACCCGCAGGAAGGGCAGCACGAAGGGCGGCCAGCAGCGCGTCATTCTCGGGCACGATTTGCACCGGACCAGGCACCGAAACACGCTCCACGACCTGGGCGGCACGGAGCAGGGCATTGTCGCTGTCGGGCATGGAGGCGTGACCCCAGCGCCCGCTTACGGTGATGGCGAATCGGGCGAAGCCCTTCTCGGCAACCTGCAGTGGATAGATGCGACGTCCGGCGGCGGTGATCGTCATACCGCCCGCCTCGGTGAGGCCAACCGCGGCATCGAGCCAGTGCTTGCGATCCTTCAGAACAAGTGCGATGCCATTGAGGCCGCCCGTCTCTTCGTCGGCGGTGGCGGTGAGGATGATGTCGCGTCGCAGACCTGGGATCACATCCTTTGCTGGATTGAGACCGGCGGCGCGAGCGCGCTCACAGAGGAGTCGGATCACGCCAATCTGCACCGCTAGAGCGCCCTTCATGTCGACTGCGCCGCGACCCCAGATGTAGCCCTCTTTGACGACGCCTTCAAACGGATTCACCGTCCAGCCGTCTTGGTTCGCTGGAACAACGTCGAGGTGTGCAAAGAGCAGCAGTGCGCCATC
>RGBZ01000232.1 GCA_009919365.1 bacterium | reverse complement strand
CACCTGCAGAAGTGCTTCGCCCATCTGGGCTGGAACAAGGGCGACCTGCCGGCCACCGAGCAGGCCGCCGAGGAGACGCTCGCCCTGCCGATCTTCCCGGAACTCCGCGCCGACGAGCAGCGCACCGTGGTGGCCCGGATCGCCGAGTTCTTCGGCGCGGCTCGCAAGCCGGCCCGCAAGCCGGAGGCCTCCAGGCTCCCGATCCCGCACGTCCTCCGCCGCGCCGTCGGCCGCGCCGACGAAGTCATCAGTTAGAGCGCCCGCGATGCCCTCCTGGCCACCGCGGGCTTGGGCTCGGCGGAGGGCAGGCTGGGCTGCGAACCAGTACGGATGCCAGGCCCGGAGGGCCGGGTTCCTGCCAGCCGGCGGAGGCCGGCCAAGCGACGGTCGGCAGGATGCCGAGCCGTCGCGTGTAACTAGTCGAGCCAGTCGGCCTCCGCCAGCCGCTCGGGCGTGTAGGTTTCGGTCACGTAGCTGATGTCCTTGGAAATCAGCGACTCGACCTCGAGCTTGAAGCCGTTCTCGAGCATCGTGGCGATCTCCTTCTGCCAGGCCTTCTTGCCGGCAAACCAGGGATAGGCCGCGATCTGCTTTGCCCTTTTGACGTCGGTGTCGGAGAGCGCGATCTGCACGCTCTGCGAGAGCTTGCAGCGGTCGTAGTCGCGGCTGCGGAGGCCGAGGAAGCGGGCCTCGGGAATCGCCATCCGCTTCGACTCGTAGGCGAGGTTGATCGAGCCCTGCTTGAGCACGGAGTAGATGTAGTAGCCCCAGGGGTCGTTGTCGAGCAGGCAGTACACCGGCAGCTTGAGCTCGTGGTGCAGCCGGTAGAGCATCCGGCGCACTCCCCGCGGCGGCTGGCCGCCGCCGTGGGTCAGGAGGCAGGAGTGCTTCCGCCAGAACTTGTCCTCGTTGAACCGCCGCCAGACGGTGTCCTTCTCGACGTGAAGGATGAACTTGGCGTCGCATGACTTGAACTTGATCACGTCGGCTTCGACGATCGACGGGATCGAGTAGCCCCCCGATCCCATCCGGGCGCAGTCGATCTCGTCTCCCGAGTCGATGAGCGTGATCGGCCCCACCATGCCGCCCCGATTGCTGGCGTAGACGTGCAGCTCCTCGCGGAGGCTCTCGAGCGTCACCTCCAGGTCCTCGATGATCGGATCGCACTCCTCCTGCGTGGCGAAGGTCTCCTCGCGGGTTCCCTCGATCGTGTGCTTGAGCAGGTAGTAGAGGCCTCGGATGCTGGTGGTCTTCTGCTGCTCGATCAACTGCTTGCAGCCCGTCGCCACCAGGAGCGTCTGCATGTAGCTCTTGGCCTGGGCGAGGTTGAACAGCTGGCGGCGGTTCCTCTGCCCCCCCATCTCGATGATCTTCCGCGCCTTGTTGAACCGGACGTTCGACAGGCTGCGGGTCGGGATGTCGAGCCACGGGTCGCGACG
>RGBZ01000231.1 GCA_009919365.1 bacterium | reverse complement strand
TGGTTGGTGTATCCCGCGGGGCGAACTTGACCGGGTTGGATTTCCTGTACCAGGCGATATGAGGGTTTAGGAACAGGGTTGACCAAGGCAACCAGCGTGTGCGGCTGGAGCCGAGGCCTTGGCCGAGGCGGAAGCCGCACACGCGGCGGCGAACCTGGCCGGGGTCTGGTAACCCAGCGAACTATGCGGCCGCTGGTTGTTGTATTCATCTCTCCAAGAAGCTGTGAGCGCCCGGGCATCCCGGACGCTATCGAAGATCTCCATCGCCAGGAACTCATCTCTCAGGCGGCCGTGGAAGCTTTCGGCGTAGCCGTTCTCCCAAGGGCTGCCCGGCTCGATGTACATGGCATCGACACCCACCTGCCCAAGCCAACGGCGGAGGGCGTGGGCGATGAACTCAGGACCGTTGTCGCTGCGGATGTGCCGTGGGACGCCGCGCATCCCGAAGAGCTCCGAGAGCGTGTCAATCACGTCCTCGCTGGTGATGCCACGATCGACCTTCAAGGCGAGGCATTCACGCGTGTACTCATCGACGACAGACAGCCACTTCAACTGGCTGCCGCTCACCGTCCGGTCGTAGACGAAGTCCCAACACCAGACGTCGTTCGGGCCTTCGGCCCGTCGCCGGTGGCAGCCGTTTGCGCTCGTCCCTATGCGTCGCCTTTTCCGCTTCTTTACAGGCACTTTCAGCCCCTCCCTTTGCCACAGTCGAAACACCCGAGACAAGCCCGCTCGCCATCCTTCTTCTCGAAGGAGCCATCCGATCCGGCGATATCCATACCGTGGCCGTGACCTTGCTAACTGGAGCATCCGCTTCACCAGGGGTGCCTCGTCGGTACGGGGCTTGGACTCGAATCGTTGACTGCTCCGCGGCTGATCAACCACCGTGCACGCCCTTCGCTCGGAGATGCCGAACTTCGACTGAAGCTCGGCTACCGCCGCTCGCTTCCGGGAAGGGCTTACCAGTTTCCCTCCGAGAGGTGCTTCAGCATCTGGATGTCGAGGGCCTGGTCGGCAACCAGCTGCTTCAGTCGCCGGTTCTCATCCTCCAGGTGCTTCAGCCTCTTGGCTTCCTCGCACTTCATCCCGCCGTACTGCGCACGCCAACGTTCGAGCGTCGAATCGCTGACCTCCAAGGCCTGCAGCACTGCTGCCAGATCCTTGCCGGCGTTGAGCATCGCGTCCGCGTCACGAAGCTTCGCCACGATCTCGTCGGGGCGGTGCTTCTTACGTCGTCTCGTCATCGAAAGTCTCCTTGCCCGTAGGGCAGTAGACCTTCATACCGACTGGATCAGGATTTCCAAGGCAGGCCATCGCGTCCGACGCCGGTCAGAGGCTGTGGATGTCGATCGCGGGCAGGTCGTCGGGTGAAGCTTGGAAGACTGCCCGGTCGAAAGTGGACTTGCACGAGCTCGCCCCAGTCAGTGGGCGGGCCACGAG
>RGBZ01000024.1 GCA_009919365.1 bacterium | reverse complement strand
TACTTGGTCGGCCGTCACCGCAAGGGCAAGGTCGAGGTCTCGATTGATGCGACCTGGATCGTTCAACAGCGTGGCGTACATGCCGACCGCATCGGCGAGCTCTTCTGGGTCAGAACGCGCCAACAACTCTTCGGATTCCGTAAGTGCCTTCGCGCGCTCGAGCTCGGCCGCCGTTGGCCCCTCGGCGGCGAGGCGCTCCAACTCTTCAACGAACGCGCGCTCCACCGCCTCGTTCGAGGCACCTGGGCGCACCGTAGCGGCGCCCACAATGATTGAGGCCCCGCCAACAAACGGAAGGAGCGAGAGGCTCATATCCTGTGCGACCTGCTCATCGCGAACGAGGCGCCGATAGAGGCGACTCCCCTTCCCGCCGGCAAGGATCTGCGTGGCAATCTCAATCGCTGGAATCAGTGGTGCGCTCAGCACTGGGGCGCGGAAGGCGAAGTGCACGCGTGCCTCGGGAACCTTGTCGGTGATCGTCTTTCGAATCTCACCGCCGAGCGGTGCGCTCAGCGTGAGGTCAGGGTGAGCTGGAAGCGCAGGGTTGGCGGGGATCGCGCCGAAGTGTCGCTCGACGGCGGCGATGATCTCCTCTTCATCAATGTCGCCGACAACGGTGAGAACGGCATTGTTTGGTGCGTACCAGGTCGTGAAGAAATCGCGCACATCCTCGAGCGAAGCGGCATCCAGGTCTTCCATCGAGCCAATCGTTGGGTGATGGTACGGGTGCCCCTTCGGATACGCGAGGGCGAAGAGTTCGATGTAGGCGCTGCCGTACGGCTGGTTGTCGTAGCTGGAGCGCTTCTCGTTCTTCACCACGTCGCGCTGGTTATCGAGATTCGCCTGGTCGAGCGCGGTCAGAAGGGTGCCGAGTCGATCGGCCTCCATCCACAAGATCAGCTCGGCCCATTCGGCCGGCACCGTGGCGAAGTAGTTGGTGCGGTCGAGCCAGGTGGTGGCGTTCCCCTCTCCGCCGATCGATTCAACCAGCGTGAGGTGCTCCGCCTTGGTGACGTTCTCGGAGCCTTGGAACATCAGGTGCTCAAAGAGATGTGCGAATCCAGTGCGACCGGCGCGTTCATCTTTCGAGCCGACGTGATACCAGATGTTGACGGCGGCAACAGGCGCTGTGCGGTCAACGATAAGGAAGAGTCGAAGGCCATTGGCAAGACGGTGCTCGCGAATCGGCAGCGGCGGCGTCGCCGCGCGCGTCGTCATCCTAGATCTGAGGAAGGGCGACCGGCAGTAGGAAGAAGAGCAGTGCGCCAGCCACGCCAATGGCGAGCCCCTGCGCTGCGATGACTAGTGCGGTGCGACGGTCAGCGGCGAGAGCCGCCTGATCAGTGACTCGACTCATCTCGCCAATCTTCCCCAGGTTGAAGGTGCCCGCCAGCCCGTAGGCCATGCAGAAACGTCGACGTGCCTGGATCCAGCCGATTGCGGCGCCTGTCAGCGGCAGCCCCACGAGGAGACGCACTGGGTCGCCAATGGCCGTGCCAACAAGGAGAAGCACCGTTGCGAGTGAAAGCGAAACGACGAACCCGGCCGAGGCGGCCTGCCGACGACGCGCGATCTCATCTGGACCGATGTTGCAGGCGCCGGGGGCGTAGGTCAGTTCCATAGGCACATCGTACCCCGACTCTGGGCGATTGGGATGTCGTGCGATGGGCGACCGCAACCAGGAGGGGGATCCCTGTTTGGTGAGCCGGGTGGGATTCGAACCCACGACCTAGTGATTAAGAGTCACTTGCTCTACCGCTGAGCTACCGGCCCACGCGGAAGGATAGAGGAGCGGGGCGCAGCGTGCTGCGGGACTACCGGTGCGCGGCGGCCCCCTCGGTAACAAGGGCATCTAGCACCGCAGAGAGTCGAGCTGCCAAGGCCGCATGGCCGGCCGCATTCGGGTGGAACGGGATCTCGCCATCCCTCCCCCACTGGTACGGCTCTGGGTCGCAGAGGCGATGCCCAGCGAAGGCGTCGGCAAGGTCGGCGACGCGGAGCCGCGGGTCATTGACGGTGGCAATTGCGCCACGGACGCGGTCGGCGATGTCGGTTCCCCACTCCGCGAGCACGGCAAGGTCGGCGTCCGAGATGCTGTCGCCTGGCGCGCGGAGGGCGGAGCATGTGTCGAGCCCTGGGCTACCGACGCTCGGGAGTGAATCGGCGTACATGACCACGATGACGACAGCGTTCGGCGCCTTAGCCAGCACCGTGCGGTAGAGGCGCACCAGGGTGCCGCTCAGGGCCGCCGCCTGGGGCTTCATGCGCTCGCCCGCGGCAACGCAAGCGGCCGCATCTTCAGTGCGACAGGCGGCGAAGACTTCAGAGAAGCCGGCGTCGTTTCCGCCGATGCCGAGCATCACGATGTCGGTCTCGGCGCTGAGCGCCTGCACTTGCAGCAACTCCCCCGCGCGCATGCGGCGATCCACGAGATCGGCAACAACCGCGCCGCTGCACGAGACGTGGGTCAGCGAGAGGCGCATGTTGGCGGGCATCAAGAGGCGTGGCCACGCTGGCCCGCGGGCGCAGACGCTGGGCGCACCAAGCACCTGCAGCGTGCCGCGATCAAACGGGAGCGCCGCAGACGCGTAGCTGTCGCCAAGTACGACGAGGTTTAGCGTTGGCAGTGATGCATCATCTGGGCCCACAAGGATCGGCGCAGGGATCGGCGCATCGAATCGCAGCGCAGGCCCGCCGACGCCACTGAGCGCCGCAACGATGAGACCGGCGAGCGCACCAGCGGCCAGACGCTTACGCATCGGGCGACTCGCTAATCCCAAAGAGTGCGGTGATTGAGCCAGTCAGTGGCTGTGTTCCTGCAACGATCTGCTCGGCACGCGTGGTGAGCGCGCCGCTCGCCGTTGCCTCGCGCACCTGCGCGTCGACGTGCGATTCGGCGGCGGCAACAAGGTGTGCCTCAACGCGGCGAATCCGACCGCGCACGCCACGGCTCGCGCCCACTTCGTTGATCGTGGCCAAGAGTTCACTGATCCCAGCTCCAGCGGTGGCCGAGACGAGCGCAAGCTCTGGCGCGCCCGCACCGAGTGCAAGGCCGCTGCGCAGTCGATCAAAGGCCGCCTGCGCGCCCGGTCGATCCGACTTGTTCACGACAACGATGTCGGCCGCCTCGAGGATCCCCGCCTTCATCGCCTGAACCTCATCGCCACCTTCGGGCCCCTCAACAACGAGCAGCACATCGGCGAGCCGCGCGATGCCGATCTCGGCCTGCCCAGCACCAACCGTCTCTACGAGGATCAGATCAAACCCGGCCGCCTCAACCAGAATTGTGGCCGCAGCGGCGACATGGGCAAGTGATCGTCCACTACCGCGAGTAGCAATGGATCGCGTGAAGCGACCATCGTCGTCGGGATGTTCGTCGATGCGCACGCGGTCACCAAGGAGTGCACCGCCGCTCTCGTGCGAACTCGGATCAATTGCCAAGATCGCAACGCGCCGACCGCCAGCACGCGCGACATCGGCGAGTGCTGCGGCGAGCGAACTCTTCCCCGCTCCTGGTGCGCCAGTCAGCCCAACAACAAGGGCGTTGCGCGCATCGGCCGCCGACGTGGCGAGCGCCGCTTGAATGCGTTGATTTGCCGCGGGTCCTGGACGCTCGACCGCGCTGATCCCTTGCGCCAGCTCGCGACGCGCCGCGAGATGCTTAGCGTCGACGGGCATTCGCGCGCAGGAAGGTGGCAACCTCGGCGATCGTGGTTCCTGGGCCAAAGATTCCAGAGATGCCGGCCTGCTCCAACTCTGGGCGATCGGCCTCGGGGATGATGCCTCCAGCGACTACTAGTACATCGCTCGCACCAGAGGCGCGGAGGCTCGCGACCAACTTTGGCAACAAAGTCGCGTGGGCGCCCGAAAGAATGGAGCAGCCGACCACATCGACATCTTCTTCAATAGCGGCGGCAACGATCGCATCAACAGTGCGGCGCAGTCCTGTGTAGATCACCTCAAAGCCTTCGTCGCGCAGTCCGCGCGCGAGCACCTTGGCGCCGCGGTCGTGGCCGTCGAGGCCAGGCTTGGCGATCAGCACGCGAATCGGCGTCGTTCGCTCAGCCATGGAGACCCTCGCGTCGCGCCACGCCGCGATCATGGGCGCGCGCCAACGCTTCGCGCAGGGCGGCATCGGCGCGGAGTGAGCCGCGCATTGCTTCAGTGGTCATGACGACACCAGGCTGGCGGGCGCCGCGCGCCGCGAGACAGAGGTGCTCGGCGCTGACCAACACGCCAACGCCGGCTGGCGCGAGGGCGTCGTTCAGGGCATCGGCAACCTGCGCGGTGAGTCGCTCCTGCACCTGCAGTCGTCGGGCAAAGGCATCAACAAGGCGTGGAATCTTTGAGAGGCCAACGATGCGACCGCTCGGCACGTAGCCAACGGTGGCGACGCCAGGGAACGGGAGGAGGTGGTGTTCGCAGAGGGCGTGGAACGGGATCCCTTCCACAACGACGAGGTCTCCAGCGGGGGCACCCGCTGGCTCTTCAAAGACGGTGCCGAGAATCTCATACGGATCGCTGGCGTAGCCGCTGGTGAGCTCGAGCATGGCGCGAGCGACGCGGCCCGGGGTATCGACGAGACCGTCGCGCGTTGGGTCCTCACCAATGGCACGCAGAATGGTCTCGGCCGCCTCGGCGATTCGTGCCTCGGCATCCGCCGTGGGCACCACGATCTGCGTTGTCTTGCTCTTTGCCTGCATTCCCTCATCCTACCCGCCCCGTCGTAGGATCTCCTCGTGGCACAGCAGGAGGAGTTGGAGCGCGTGGAGCAGTTCGCCGATGAGGCGCTGCGCCGACTCCCCGAGCCCCTCCACTCTGCCGCCCAGGAGCTCGTCGTCACCGTGAGCCACGATCCCGGCGCTGACCTCTACGGCGAGTTCTACGGGCTACCGAAAGGGGCTGAGAGCGGCCTCGGAGAGCCGCCTCCCGAGGTAACGATCTACGCCGCGACGCTGCTGGCCGACTTCCCCGATGTCGAGGATCTTCGGCGGGAGGTGCGCCGAACGCTCATCCACGAAATTGGGCACTACCTCGGACTGAGCGAGGAGGACCTGCACGCTCGCGGACTCGAATAGGTTCGCCGCCGCTCGCTATGATGGCGGTGAAGGCGGAGGGACTTCTCCGCACAACGACAGCGCAGGGGGAACCATGGCGGAGATCAAGCACACCAGCGATGCAGCATTCCAGAAGGACGTCATGGAGTCGGGTCGCCCCGTCATCGTTGACTTCTGGGCGCCATGGTGTGGCCCATGCAAGCTCGTTGCCCCAGAGCTCGAGAAGCTCGCCGCGCAGTACGACGGCAAGGTCGACATTGTGAAGGTGAACGTCGATGAGAACCCTGCCCTGCAGCAGGCGTTCAACATCATGTCAATTCCAACGATCGCCTACTTCAAGGGCGCCGGTGCCCAGCCCGTTGGCGCTGTTGGCTTCCAGACTGCTGAGCAGCTGGAGTCGCGCTTCTCGCTGAAAGAGCTCGCCTAACCCTTACGGCGTAGCAACGGCCGCTCGGCCTTAACTCTTGCTGCGCCCCTTCAGTGCCCGTGCGATCCGCGCGACGATGCCAACCAAGATCACTCCATAGACCAGGAGCGCAAAGGCCCACTTAATGGATGACGCCGTTGACGCTAGCTGAGCGGTCGTCGAGGAGATCGTGCCGTCCGCAAGGTACTGGCTCGACACGGTAGCTAGCCCAATGTTCTCCAGCCAATCAAAGAGCACTTGGCCGAATGGGAGCAGGCTCAAGATCCCAACCTTGTGCGAAAAGGGCTTGAACAGCAGGGACACCCAGATCACATACATCACGCCATAGATCAGGCCGTAGAGCGAGTCCCACACCTGATTGAAGGTGATGTACGCAGAAATCTGCCCAGCAGAGCGTTCTGCGAAGAAGGCAAGGATCTCTGCCTGACCAAAGCCCAACGAGGTCCCTAGCGACTTGATGCTGCTGTTGGCAACCTCAAATGCCTTCCCCTGCCCACTCAGAACGAGGACGGTGTAGCCGGCAAAGATGGCGGTGGCGATCAGCGCGGTAACCAGGGTTGACTTCGCGTAGAAAAACTCCGACGCGCGACGTAGGGGTCCGGACTTGCTTGACGTCATGGTATCTACCTTTCTTCTTCTCTTATCGCAACGCCGCTGCATAGGCGGCGAGACGTTCGGCGATGAGTGCGTTCGAAATATCCGAGGCCAGAAGCGCGCGCACGCGATCCGCTTCGCCCGTATCAAAGAGGGTGATCACCTGACGGTGATCGCCATTCAAGAGCGTGAACTGCTTCCCTGGCCAGTCACCAACCTTGATGTCGGCGATCTTCAGCCCTTGTGTCTTACGGCCGCCGCGGGCGCCGCGTTCAAACGCATAGGCAAGGTTGTCGAGGGTCAGCCCGGTCGCTGAATAGACCACGAGCGAATAGCCCGTCTTGTCAGGGAGTTCAAAGATGGCTCCCGCAGATCGCAACTCACGGATCCCCGCACCCCAGAGTGGGCCGAGGCGCAGCTGTGAGCACTCTCGTCCGGAGTCGACGGTGACCGGGGTGGCATCCCAACCCGCGACCGGGAGCGCCGCTTCCAGGACGGTGTCGAAGCCTACGGCACGCTGCTGGTCAATCGTCTCGTTGCACGGCAGTGAGCCGTCGGGTCGCGTCGCCGGTGCGCAGGCACCCGCTGCAACCGCAAGGAGGAGTGCCGCAAGTAGCGTTCGCATGCCACTCATCATGACGCCTACTCCAACTCTCTGTTCGGATCAAAGAGTGGCGCCGTAGGTCGCCTCGTACTGCCGCGCGGTGGGTGCGGCGCGCCGCGCTCTTCGAGATCATCAAGCACCACATTCGCCGCGCGCACCAACTCCTGGTCGCGGCGCACGTTATCGGCGCACCACACCAGATAGCCCGGGTCGCGCTTTGCCACGTCACCCACCGTTGCACCTTCGTACCGACCAAAAGCGAAGACGGTTGCGCTGGCTTCACTCAGGGTTGGGCGGCGATAGTCGGGAGGGAGCGGCGCAAAGCTCCGCTCTACTGGGCCAGCCGGCGAACCTGGGAGCGGGCCGACGGGGCCACGCGGCGCACGTGGCGCCCATGGCTGCTCTGGGCGCCAGTTGATCGGCGCCGGTCGACTGGTGCGCGCATTCGCGGCGGGTGCCGCATCAACAACCACGCTCGCAGTCACTGGGCGCTCCGGCTTGTGACCGCCCTTTGCCGGAGGCTCAGCAACCGGCGCCCCATCTGAGGCCCACGCCTCAGCAAGGAGCGCTTCGGCGGCGGCATTGATGAGCGCCATCTCGCGCGTTGCCGCATCAGCGCTCGCCTGATCATTAACGAACCGATCCGGATGATGCTCGCGCGCAAGTTGTCGACGCGCGGCGCGAATCTCATCGGCGCTTGCACCGAGCGAGACGCCGAGGACCTCGTGCGGCGTACGTCGCCCGGTCATCGCGAGGCATCCTCATCGGCGGCGCTCACCGCTGCAGAGACGAGTGCGTCTTCCGCCGACATCGCGTCTCCACCATCACCACCACCTCGGGCACTCTCGGGAGCGGGGGCACCGAGTGCGATGTAGTCAGCCACGGCCGCATCGAGGCCAACGTCGGCACCGGCACGTTCGGAGAGGATCCACTTGTGCTCCAGCGCGTCGCAGTACGCCTGCAGCGCGTCACGCCCCGATGCAAGGTGCGGGCGGAGTCGGACCAGCGTGGGCTCGAGCACCTCGGCGCGCCAGCGTGCCGCTACGAGCCCCGTGGCGAGTCGCTCGCCGCTCTGCACCTGCAGCCATACGCCGTACTCGTGCAGATCGTTCAGCAAAAGCTGCGCCTGCCCTTCGAGTGCATCGACGCCGGTGAGGCGAAGGAGTTGCTCGGCGTGGAAGCGACGTGAGGCGATTGCCAGCGAGACGCGCATCCCCTCACCGCTCGTCACATCCAGGCTCAACTCTTCGACGGCGAAGCCGAGGGCGTTTAGGTCGCGAATGCGGGTGGCGACGGCACGGCGATCGTTGGCACTGGCAACGAAGGGGCGATGCAGCTGCGCCCAGAGCGCCGTGTAGCGATCGCGCAGCGCTGCTGAGGCGCGCACCGCCGCGTCGGTATCAACCTCGCTGCCGCCAAGGGCGGCGGCGGCATCGGCGAGGCCGAAGGCGACGTTCTCAACCAGGATGTCGAGGTCGTGCTGGCGCTGCCCATCACTGAGCTGCTCCTGATACTCGGCCGTCTCGGCGTCCACCAGATACGCCTGCAGTCGGTTTCCGTCGCGCTTCAAGAGCGCGTTCGCCAGTGAGCCGTCACCCCACCAGACGCCGTGTCGGTGCAGGTCAACGAGCAGAACGGCGAGGGCGTCGAGGAGTCGGCCCGAGAACTGGCCCGAGGTTGCGGCACCTGGGGTGCTAAGGAGTCGCCGGTATTGAATGCTGCCGCGCAGGTAGTCGGTGATGATGAAGCCCTCGCCGTCGCCGCGATCGACGGCACCCACCGGCGTCACGGCCGGCATCCCCGCCGACTCAAGGCGGCGCAGGATGGCGAACTCGCGCTCCACCAGTGGTGCCGGGAGCTCCTTGATGGCGAGCAGGCGGCCAGCCACGCGCACGAAGCGCACCAGGTGGCGTGATGGGCCAACTTCGAGTGGCACCAGCTCCACATCTGGGCTCGCCCAGTCGCGCAGCGGCGTCGCCCATGGGAGCGCAATCAGCGCCGGTTCAGGACTGCGTAGCGTGACGTGTGGGGCGGCTACAGGCATAGAGACCAAGTGTAGCCCCCTCCCCTACGATGAGGGGAGAACGAAGGAGGCTCCGTGCGCAACCTGTTGAAAGCGATTGAGATCTCGCGACCCCTGCTCTGGCTGAACACGTCGATGCCGCTGCTCTGGGGTGCGATTGGGTTGCGCGGCGAACTTGTTGCGAGCGATGTCGTGCTCTTCGCCTTCTTCCTCTTTCCGTACAACTACTTCTTGCACGCGCCGAATGACTACTTCGATTTTGAGACCGACGCGCGCAATCCGCGCAAGGGCGGCGTTGAGGGCGCCCTCACGCCGAAGCCGCTCCTGGCACGGCACGCGATCATCAGCACTCTGCTACTCGCCCCGTTCCTCATCTTCGTCGCCGCCAGCTACCCACCACTGACGCTCCTTTCGCTGCTGGTACTGCTGGTTCTCTCTGCTGGATACAACGCGCCACCGACGCGCCTGAAGGGTCGGCCCGTGTTGGACTCACTCACTAACGTGCTCTACGCCATTCCGCTGCAGGTGGGGCTCCATGCAGCAGGGAGCACCAACCTGATTGACGCCCCGGTGCTCGTCTTCGCCGCGTGGGGGATCGGCGCACACGCGCTGACCACCATCACCGATCGCGATGAAGATGCCGCAGCTGGGGTGCGCACCATTGCCGTACTGCTTGGCCGTCGCAACACGGCGCTCTTCGCCGCCGCCTGGTTCGCGCTCGTTGGGTTTGGTGTCGCCACCATCACCGGAACACCTGCAGCGGCGCTGCTCGCACTTCCGTATCTGGCCCTCTGCTTTATCGGCCGCGATGCCCGTGGCGAGGCGGGGCGTCGCCTCTATCGCCTCTTCCTCATTGCGAATGTGGCGCTTGGCGCTTCGATCACCATGCTGGTCTTGCTGAGCGTCAGCGTTGACGCGGCGATCCCTGCCGGAATTCTGGCGATGGCAGGCACCGCGATCGCCCTCGGCGTCTCGGTCGGCCGCGCCGTTCTGCAGCGCCGATGAGCGTCGCGCCAAAGCGCGTCGTTGTTGTTGGCGCCGGCCTCGCTGGCCTTGCCACCGCCATTCGCCTCGCCGCCGAAGGGGTGCACGTCACCGTTGTGGAGCGCGGCACGCGCCCCGGCGGCAAGATGGGTCGCCGCGAGATTGGTCCGTATCGCTGGGATAGCGGCCCGACGATCTTCACCCTCCCGGAACTCTTCGATCAGCTCTGGAGCGCCGCGGGCGCAACGCGCAGCGACGATCTCAACCTGCTCAAAGTAGAACCCGCGTCGCGCACCCTCTTCGCCGACGGCAGTGTGCTGGAGACGTCGAGCGACCTTGCCAAGCTCGCCGCAAGTTTCGGCGCGCTTGACCCGCGCGACGCCGCGGGGATCCCCGCCTTCATGCGCCGCGGTGAGAAGCTCTGGCGCGAACTT
>RGBZ01000230.1 GCA_009919365.1 bacterium | reverse complement strand
ACTCATCCTTCGAGAGGACGACCTTGAGCTGCTTGCCCTGGAAAGCGTCGAGCAGATCCTTCGGCGTCTTCAGCGGCGTCCCCGGAGGGAGGGCGACCGCGCGCGCGAGGAGCTTCAGCTTCCAAATGGCGTTCGGAGTGGTGTAGATGTCCTCGCGGAACGTGCGGCCCTCGTTCACGCCGCTGGTGATCTTGAACTTGAACGTCACGCGCTGGGTGCCGCGGTTGGAGAGGGTGCGCTCGGCCCAGTCGATCTCTACGAGGTAGGAACCCGTGGGGAGAAGCTCGACCGTGCGGCGCGGGCTGCTCGGGGCATTGTCGAGGTCGATGTCGAAGTCATCCTGGCTCATGTGCTGCTGCCTCCTGTTGGCTGTAGGGACGCTCCTACATCGCACGGCACGGGCAAGGGCGCAAGGGGTTCCGAAACTTTTACCGACACGAAGCGTGTCGATACGCCGCCCACCCATCTTCATGGCTGGGTTCACAAACCGCAGGGTTTCTGAACCGCTACCGGATGGAATGTCTCGATTGATGTCTTTCGGCGTGCGTATCGACGCGGGCAGAGGCTCGATACGCATCGTGTGAGAACGCGCATTGACCGACACGCATCGTGGCGTTACCGGCACACATTCTACGAGCATCATGTCTAGCTGGTACGATGACGACGGCTCCCTTGCCGCCCTCGCGGAGGTCAAGGGTCACACGATTGACCTCCAGCCCGCACCTCGGCTGCGCCGTGCGCTGCTGGAGAAGTGGATCCCGGTGCAGTACGCCCGCAACGCCATGCGGGTGGAGGTCACCGCACCACAATGGCCCGTCGTGGCTCCGCTCCTCCCAGCGACCCTTCGCGCGCATGTCGAGGCAGAGGTTCCCGCATGGCCTGCGTGGGTGGCGGACGAACAGTCCCGTCAGTCCGCTCGTCCCGCCGACCCGCTGGTCGCGGCCCTCAACGCGAACGACCTCGAGGTTCCGTCCGACCACCCCTGGCACCATCTCTACCCGTACCAGCGTGCGGGCGTGCGCTGGCTCTTCGCCACGGGCATGCGCGCGGTGCTCGGGGACGACATGGGCCTCGGCAAGACGCCGCAGGCGTGGATGGCCCTCGAACTCTCGGACTCCGCGCGCCTCGCGCTCATCGTCTGCCCCGGATCCGTCCTCGAGAACTGGGTGCGTGAGGGCAAGCGGTGGGCACCGGGATGGACAGCCAAGGTCGCATGGAGCAGCAAGGACATCGGAAAGATCGTCCTGCCCGACACGGGCCGTCACGCCATCATCGTGTCGTGGGGGCTGATGAGCCGCGAGGCCACCCGCGAGAGCCTCCTGCGCCTCGGGTTCGACACCGTGATCTGCGACGAGGCCCACTACGCGAAGTCGCCGGAAGCCGCACGCACGCGCGGCGTGCAGGAGAGACAGCACGCCGCGCGTGCGTGCGGCTTCCGGCGACTTCGCGTAGTGGGC
>RGBZ01000229.1 GCA_009919365.1 bacterium | reverse complement strand
CTTAGCCTTGACACGACAATGTCCGAGGCAATGACTGGAGCGCTCTTTGCCACAGAGGGGGCAATCATGGGCTCTGTTGAAGTTGGCAGCGACTCAGCTACCGGCCTACCACTCATTAAGTACGCCGCCGCGTCAAGCCACCTCACGGCTACTGGTGAGACACGACTCGGCAAGTTGCATGCGTATGTGCCAGCGAGTGCCCTAGTCCAGCAGCTCGGCGTGCCGTCATTTACCGACACCACGGCTGTCCCCGCTGCAGCCACACCGTCGCAAGTGTTCACCACGTTGCGTGAGGGCACGTGTGGCGCTGGATGCTCGGCGGGAACCACAACCTTCAGGGAGCTGAATCAATTCGATAACGAATTCCACGGCATCCGTATCGATGTCAACGGGCTAACGTTCTCAGCGCCAAAGATGCAGGTCAAGGCAAAGTCTGGTGCACTCAAGGCTCCAACGGCCCGATTAACGGGAAGTACCTACAAGATCACGGTGGCCAGTGGCAGTACCAGCAGTTCGACCAGCACGGTCAATGGGATCTGCAAGTCAAAAGGGTGCACCGTCAAGCTCTATAAGGCGGCGACCTCAAAACTCTCCAGTGCACTCACCTACGTCGGCGTGAAGACGTCGGCGAAGGGGAGCAATGTCAATCTCTTCTTCACCGTCACCAAGAAGACGACAGGGAGTGCGTCGGGGAAGGTGCAGCGTGGCACCCGCTATATCGTGGTGGTCACTCGGAAAGATACGGGCGCTCTGGTTTCGTCAGCACCCGTCGTCCTCCCGTAACGCGCTGAGCGCCCGCTGGGTTCACCCCCAGCGGGCAAGCTCCGCCTCAATGTTGAGCGGCTGCACCACGGCGTGTTCGGCGTAGTCGCCCCACGCGTCGGCCGGAACCTGCCACATGATTTCGAACTCGTTGCCATCGGGATCCGCGCCATAGAGGCTCTTGCTCACGCCGTGATCACTGGCTCCGGTCAGTGCGCCGAGTTCGCCGAGCGCCTGTGCCGCCGCGGCAAGATCGCGCATGGTTGGAACTTCCCAGGCAAGGTGATACAGGCCGGTGCCACCGCGCGGCGGTCGAGGCGCTTCGGGCCCGACTTCAAAGAGGCCAAGGTCATGATGGTTCGTAGTTGTCGCAGAACGCATGAAAATCGCCTTGCCGCCGAACTCTTCGCTCACCTCGACGAAGCCGAACGCTCGCGTGTAAAAAGCGGACGCCGCCTTCGCGCTGCGAACATAGAGAACTGCGTGATTGAGGCGCGAGATGCTAAACGAACTCACGTACTGAACTCTTTGGCAACCGTTCGCTGTACCGCGAAGTAGGTCGTGAAATGCATCACTGCATAGATCACGGCAATTCCCGCCTTGAACGAAATCAACAGCTCATTCGTCGGATCAATTGGCGAAACCGGGATCACTCCCATTGCCAAGCCCAGCGGCGAGCCGAGTGACATCACCAAGACCAAGAGTGC
>RGBZ01000228.1 GCA_009919365.1 bacterium | reverse complement strand
AGCGCCGCCCAGCTCCAAGGCGACCTCCTTGCCCGTCGCATCGCGCAGGGAGTCCTCGGTGCGAACGAGGCGCATGAGACAAAGCCTTGACCCGTAGGGTCGCGTCAGAGCTGGTATACCTTCTGCAGAAGTGGAGGAGGGAAAGTCGTCTGCGGGAGAACTGGAAGACGCCCTATGTTGCACGCTGGATGGAGGTTCCGAACGAGTACGTTGACCGACTTTTCTCGGGCGAGGCGTTGGAGCCTTCACCGTACACGCTACGATCTCTCGCGTTGGCGTTCGATGCCCCACCCAAGCTCGTCTACCAAGTGGCTGGGGTAGAACGCTTCTTGACGGACGACGATGCCCGTGCGGACTACGAGTTCCATCGCATCATCGAGTGGGCAAAGAGCCAGGGTGCGGAGTACCATCCCAACTCCCTCGAAACGGAGGTCGTGACGACGTTTACGCCGGATCAGAAGCGATTCGTCATCGATCTCTTCGAGGCAAAGTTCGGACGAGCATACCTGTGGAGGATGATCGACACGGGTTGACCGCAGACAACCCGCGCATTACTTCGGTGGTGGAGGTCGTCGTATGACGCCACGCCAGCATGCCCACGCGCTGATTGACAGCGTGCTTGACTACGACGCCGAGCTAGAACTTCAGAAGAATCGCGTTGCTGCGCTCGAGGACGAGATCGCGCGACTTCGTGCCGAGCGTGCAAGCCAGCCGCAGCCAGCGGTGGTTTCGCAGCCCTCTCCGAAGCCTTCGAGCGCGCCTCCCGCCGAGGGGTGCTCCTGTCAGGGCGAGGGTACATGCCCCGTCTGCAAGCACATCGTGCTGATGGACGAGCGCGATGACGCACGCGCCCTCGCCAAGGCGTGGCGCAAGCGCATGAAGCAGCTCGCCCGAGCGTTTGGAGAGGCCGGCGCAGCGCACTCCATGCGCGCGGAGAAGGAGGCTGCGGATGCCATGCTGCGGGCGCGGGACATGATGAACGAGACGATCCAGCAGGTCACCGAGGAGCACGCGCATGTCCCGGTCGATGCGGGTCGAGAGCCTCGCTCGGCCTGGGAGCACGAACCGAAGGAGTGCTGCGTGGAGGCCATCCGCAAGGATCGCACCGCGGTGGTCAAGTTCATCCAATCGAACGCAGAGCAGGTAGGGAAGGCATACGGGCCGAACGGCGCGCACCTTCAGTCGCTGCTCGACCAGCTCTCGAAGGCTCTCGCTCCCAAGGGAGCCGCTTGAGCCAGCAGGACACCGAAGCTGCCCGAAGCCTGGATCCGCGTGAGCAGTACCGTCTCGAGCGAGAGAAGCTCGCCGCGCAGATCCGCGAAGAGAAGCGCAAGAGGATCGCGGAAGAGCGGAAGCGACAGGAACAGCAGGCCATCGAGCATGCCGAGCGTCTCGCGCGGCTGGCGCAGGACAAGTACGAGCGCATCGAGCGCAATCGGCCTGCCTACGAAGAGAAGTTCCGCCAGCGG
>RGBZ01000227.1 GCA_009919365.1 bacterium | reverse complement strand
CGCTTCATCGTTGCGCCGCGTATCGCAATAGCGGGGCGGCGGGTCTGGCATTGTATGAATAGCGGCGGAGATTCCGCAGCACCTAGTGGAGGCACTATGGGCAACAAGCACAACGAGCAGAAGGCGGCACGCGCCATCGGCTCGGGGCGCGCCGTCTATCTCGGCTTCGTGCCGATGAAGGCGGTTGGCGCTCGTCGCTGTGATTACAGCGGCGTATGCGAGAAGCCCGCAACCTACACGATCGCAGGGCGCGCGCAGATTGGAATCTGCGACGGGCAC
The DNA here is from genome assembly GCA_009919365.1 of bacterium. Next base: position 1,190 of record RGBZ01000227.1, on the reverse strand, counting down.
GCGGCGGTCGTCGGGTCGCGGCTTCGTATCGGCTAAACGCCGACGCTTCCGCTAGTACGCGATCGCTCCCCCCGCGTCTGGCGGGTGAACCAATAGGGGGAGCACAAACACACAAACAAGGAGGCACACGATGGCAGGCTCAATGTATGTAATCCGCGCACTAGCCGATGGCACGCATCGCATCGTCAAGACGGAGCGCGGCGTGAACGGCTTGCAGCCGATGTATGACGCAATCGGTTGCCAGTATGTGGAGATGGTCGGTCGCGGCAATCTCGGCGGCGTACCCGTTGCGCTTCTGGTAGACGAGGAGGGGCTCCTCGTACAGAACCCGCGCATCAACCTCACCGCGTGCGATGTGTTCGCAGTCGCTACAAAGAGCGCGCCGTTGTACCTAGCAGGGGGCGGCTTGGCTGGCGATGCGGTGCTCGTACACGATGACGAACTGCGCGGCTTCACCGATGCGGAGATCGCCAAGATTGAGCAGGTGCTCAACGATGGCGGCTTCCCGATGTACGACGGGCGCACGATCTAAGAGACGGCGGCGGCATCCCTTCGGGGGTGTCGCCGCCGTTTCGTTTATGGCTTATGTGTTATGGCTTATGTGTTAGGTGTTATGGGTTATGTGTATACAGGGAACCCCCATCCCCCCTACCCATCCCCAACATCGCAGCGATGCCGCAGCGCAGCAGGGCGGCGTGTGGCGGCGCGTATCGCAATAGAGGGGCGAGAGGTCTGGCATTGTAGAGAAGTCGGGGGGCTTCCCCGCAGTAGCAGAGGAGGTAGCCGATGGCTACGCCAGAGCAGGTCAAAGCCGCAATCGCAGCGGCGAAGGGTCAGGTCTTTACCCTTGTTGCAAAGACGAAGCCAACACCAACGAAGGTGTTGATCAAGCGCGCAGAGATCGCAGAGAAGAACGCCGTTGATGGCGTGGCGTTCAGCGCGCAGCAGACACTCGCAACCGAAGAGGTAGACGGCGGCACGATCTCGGTCGTGCGCGTCAGCGGTCGCCCCGATCCCGCGTGGGGCGGCGGTGATCCGCTTCGGGTGAACAAGAAGGGCGAGGTTTCGCTCGGCTTCGTCATCTCGGCGATGAACGAATACGGCAACGCTACCGCTTGCCCGAACGCGGGCGTAGAGGGTACGGCGTGCGTGGATCGCGGAGAGCGACACTCACATCGCGCCTACGGCGT
>RGBZ01000226.1 GCA_009919365.1 bacterium | reverse complement strand
CCGGCCACGGCCGACAGCATGATGGTCTTGCCCGAACCGGTGGGCGCAACGGCCAGGGTGTTGCCATGCTCGCCGAGGGCCGCGAGGGTCCTCTGCACAAGCAGGGCTTGGCGGGGGCGAAGAATCATGGCAATTCCCCCTTACTGCGCCCAGCTGGGGCGACCCGGCACCGGCGCGCGACCGGTGGCCTGCGCATAGGCATTGGCACCACCACTACTGGCCGGCGCACTGGCTGCCCCCGCTGGCGCACCATTCATGTGAGCGGCGTAGTCCTTGTGCTCCGGCGTGACGGCCGACTTGATGACGCACTTGTCCTGGCCGTTCTGGTCCTTGTCCCAGTCCACCTTGCCAACGAACTCGATGCCCTCCAGGTCGGCGAAGCCGCTGATGCGTCGGGCGTTCTGCGCTGCCGGGCTGCTGTCGTTCGGATTGATGCCGCGTGCGGAGTTCAGGATGGCCTTGATGAAGGTCCGGCCCATATTGGTCCACTCGGCCCCCTTGGCGCTGTACAGGCCAATGAGCGACCACATCTTGCGACGGGCGAACGGGCCATCGAGCACCACGAACTCGCAGTTCAGATACACCGAGCCGGTGGTCATGCTGCGGGTCGCGTAGCCGCCGGTCCAGCCCTGGGACGGATCGTCATAGCCGCCCGGCTTGATGGTCATGCGCACGCGCACCACCGTGCCTTTGGGGATGAGGTCGTAGCTGGACTGCTCGGCGGCAGAGTTGAAATCGAAAAAGGTCATGATCAGGACTCCTGAGAGGAAACGGATGCCGTGGTGGCGGATGGGGTTGCGCTGGAAGCGGGCTCTGCGACACTGGCCTGCGGACGGGCAAAGTCCAGGCGCTCGCTGGCGGGACGTGCGGGGCCGGCGATCTTCTGCATGAGGCGCCCGAGGTTGGGCTCCTCCACTGGGTCCAGGCGACCAGAGCGGTCCTTGGCCGGGTAGCCCCACTGATTGAGCGTGTGGCACACGAATGCGCGGTAGCTGCTGCCGTCGTCAGCCTTGACCTCGGCCAGCGTGACCACCTCATCAACGATGCCGGGCAACTCCAGACCAGTCTTGGAGCCATCGATCTGCAGCGTGAAAACCCGACGGTTGAAATCGTCCAGGGCCTCGTTGAGGATCCCGACGAACCACACGTTCTTGCGGCGCGTGTGTTGCAGATGGGTCAGCCAGCCGATCATTTCCTGGCCCATCAGGCCGTAGGCGCCACGGCTGTCGGGCTTGCCGGTCTTTTCGGAATAGGCCTGCGGTTGCCCCTTGCACCATTGCAGGCACAGACGGCCGGCCACGGTGATCGAGTCAACGAAGACTGTTTCGTACTTGTCCAGAACGGCTGGATCACCGAAGCGCTGGCATACCGCTTGGTAGTGGGCTTCGCTGTAAGGTTGGTCCTCACGCAGGGCCGGGTTCGGCCCACCGATGAACACAGCGAAGTCGCGGCACTCCTGCCAGGTGCGGG
>RGBZ01000225.1 GCA_009919365.1 bacterium | reverse complement strand
TGCTTGCCTCAAATCTTTCGGCGAAATCCTCTGCCAGGTCTCTTCCTTTTCTGAAGCTCTCATAGATCGTCTCTACGTCGCGCATCTTCAAAGTCTTTACCCAGCTGGCGTAGTCAAGAGCCTGAGCGACTACGTCCCTTGGGGTTTTGTCTCGCTTGAGTTCGATGATGATCAGGGTGCCAGCCGGATCGATGCCGAGAAGGTCGATGAACCCCCCGTGCGGCGTTCGAACCTCGGTGCCGATCAGCATAAGCTCGTCACCGAGAATCTCCGGCGCTTCGAGAATCATTTCGTGCAGGACCTTTTCGCTCGGGAGCGCGCCGACCTCAAGTCGCTGGGGCTTCGGACCTACGGTCCAAACTGCGTGCTCGATCCCCATGGCCGCCCCTCCCTACCTGGCGCCGCCTTCAGCGGTACGTGCGCCGTATCAACCGTATGGTACGCGCTGAGGCTCCTTCAGAACTGTGCCAGGAGCCTGGCACGAAGGCGCTTGTGTTCGGCTCGGGTGATCCGTCTGGCCGCGAGGGCCTGGTCAAGGTCGGCGAGCTTCGCGTTGAGGCTGGTGCCGGCTGTCTGGCCACCCTTCCTGGTCGAGGTTTCAGCCGCGAGTGAGGCGGTGATGGTCGCCACGAAGAAGCTGAAGAAGCCCACGCCCAACACCATCAGGAGCGCTGCGGCAAGTCGCCCCTCGGCGGTCACGGGGGCAATGTCGCCGAAGCCGACGGTGGTGGTGACGACCGCCCACCAGAGCGCATCGAAGCCCGACTGAATTGACGGGTTCTGCCCGAGCTCGGCGCTGTACAGCCCCACGGCGGCAATCGCGACCACCGAGATCCACAGTATTGCGATGCGCGAAAGGGCAATCGCACGCCGGCCCATTGCCGTCGTCTCGAGCGCCGCGCCGATGTTCTCTGCCACCCGTAGCAACCGCACCAGTCGCAACAACCGCACTCCGCGGACCGGCGGGAAGATGCTCACCAGGTCGATGAGCGCGCTCTTGAAGTACCCGAGGCGGCTCGGCGCGATCCATAGCCTGAATGCATATTCGGCGGCAAAGAGTCCCGTCAGCACCCACTCAATGTTCGTGAGGTACTCGGGCTCCCCTAGCTCCGTTGATCGCACGCCCACATACACCGACACGGCGGCAAACAGCGCCAGTAGCAGCTCCCACGCGCGCAGGTGCGTCTCGATGAATCTGTGACAGCGGCGGCGGAGGCTCATAGCGGCGATTCTACTCGCGTTGCGTCGCCGTCAAGACGTGGGCCGCAGAGCGCAGCAAGCGCCTCGATCACCTCTATCTGCACGCCCCCGCCATGGTTCTGGCCAAGGGCATCCTGCAGATCGGCACGGGTGGCGAAGGGCACGTTGAAGAGGTGACCCATGGAGCCGTTCTTGCCGTAGATCTCCTCGGGGGTGGTGCCGGCCGGGGCGTGGGTGCGCCACGCTTCGGTGGTGGCGAGCTGCTTCAGG
>RGBZ01000224.1 GCA_009919365.1 bacterium | reverse complement strand
GAACCACGCCATTGCGGCGGCGGTGCGCGAGGCGCTGATCGCCAAGGCCGAGGGGAAGGAGCGCGTGATTGTCTTCAACAATTGCGGGCACGGCTTCTTGGACCTGGCGGCGTATGAGAACTACCTCGCTGGCAAGCTCGAGGACTTGAGCCTTGAGCAGAGCAAGATCGAGGCTGCGCTCAACGACCTGCCAAAGCCGTAACGCAGCGGCCTTAGTCGCACATGGCGAACGTACGACCCTTTAGGGCGACGCGCTACGCGCGCGAGCAGATTGATGCGCTCCTGAGTCCGCCGTATGACGCGGCTGAGGCGGAGGTCATTGCTCGCTTGCGCGCGAGCGAGCCGCTCAACTCGGCGGCGCTCGACGCCTCGAACTCCCCCGAGGATTCCGCAAAGCTCTGGCGCTCGTGGCGCGAGAGTGGCGTGCTGATCGACGAGGCCGAACCGGCGATCTACCTGTACGAAGGAGTCAGCGAGAACGACGTCACCATGCGCGGCATCTTTGCCGCAGTGCCGGTTGGCGCATACGGACCGGAGACCGGCGTGTATGGGCACGAGCGCACACTCGATGCACCACGCGCAGGTCGACTGGCGCTACTCGCGGCAACCCGTGCGAACCTCTCACCGATCCTGCTGCTGCGCGCAGGAGGTGCCAACAGGTTCAGCACTGCGTTTGCGCAGGTTGCAGTGAGCCAACCAGTAACGAACACAACTGCACCCGACGGCACGCGTATTCAGCTCTGGAAGGTTGCGCCAGAGGGCGATGCAGGTCGCACTTTGCTGGGCTGGGCATCTGGCGCACCGCTGATCATTGCCGATGGTCATCACCGCTATGAAGCAGCGCGCGAATTTGCCGAGCGCCACGGCGGACCAACCACCACGTTGGGCCTCATCGTTGAGGCCGATGCCGCTGGCCCAACGCTGCACGCCACCCATCGAATCCTGCGCGGGTACGAGAGCGAGCGCCTCCTCGCAGCCCTTCGCGAGAGCAGCGACGTACTCCACGCCCAACCGATCAACCTGGCAGATGCGGCAGAGCAGTTCTCCGAAACGCACCGTGGTGAACGCACAGAGCTTGCGCTCTGCGCCAACGGCGAGGCGCACCTCATCACGCTGGCGCCAAGCCAAGGGACGCAGCCGATCACGCAGCGGGTGGAGGATCTGCTTCGTTCGTTGCTTGGAATCACCAAAGAGGATATTGCCGGCGGAGCACTGCGCTACGAGCGCCGAGTGGCCGATGCTGTTGAAGCGTCACGAACCGAAGGGGTGATCACCCTGCTCCTTCCGCCGGAGCGAGCGGAACTCGTGACAACGATGGCACTCGCACAGCAGGTGATGCCCCAGAAGGCGACGCACTTCTCGCCGAAGCCGAGGTGCTTGGCCGCTCCGCAAGCCAAAGAGCTCACCGTGCCGCAGTCCGCCGCGATCGCATGCGGACGGCGCGCCCGATGATGGATTTTTCGGAATTCGA
>RGBZ01000223.1 GCA_009919365.1 bacterium | reverse complement strand
AGGGCCGCGCGCGGCCCTGTCGCGATTGCGTCGGGGAGTCCGCGCAGCATCATCGCCACGCTCATCGAGATCCTCGGACTCGCCGATGTGGTGCACACGTACGTGAGCTGCGACGAGGTTGCCGGCGGCAAGCCGCTCCCCGATGTCTACCTTGAGGCGTGCCGTCGTATCGGCATCACTCCTGAACGATCGCTCGCCATTGAAGATTCGCTGGCTGGCGCGCGCGCCGGCAAGGCGGCGGGGATGAGTGTCGTCGTCGTGCCGCTCCCCGACGCGCCGTCATCGACGGGCGCAGCCGAGATTGCAGACCTGGTGCTAGCGAGCCTCGACGAGCTACCGCTCGCCGCGCGCTAGCTCTGGGGGACGCCCGCCTTCGCGCCGAGCTCCGCGTTGGAGGGCTCGATCAGGTACGAGCCGTCTTCAAAGATGATCACAGGGATTGACTTCGCGCCGGTCAGCGTCTCGATCATCTCCTTGGCAGCGGCGTCGGCATCCACGTCAACGTAGGTATAGGGAACTTGGTGTGCGTCGAGGTAGCCCTTGGAACGCGTGCAGTCGCTGCACCAATCTGCGCCATACAGGGTGATCTTCTTGGCGTCGCTCATGGGTACTACCTCCTTGTCGATGCTCGCCGCGAGCGCGGCGTTGTTGCCATCGTAGCGCGTCGCAAGAGGAGTAGTCCTCCGAAGGCGATGAGCGCTCCCGCGACTGGCAAGCCACCCAGCTCCGATGGGAGATACATATTGATTGCGACCAACGTCGTGAATACGGGAGGGAGCACGCCGATCCAGAGGAGCGGCTGCTTGGCACGCTCGGCCCCTCGAATGAGTCGCCAAGCGGTCACGCCAGTCAGGAGGCCGACCACGATCCACTCCGCAGGTGGGCGAGTGCAGACATAGTCGTTCGTGCAGGTTTGCATTAGCTCGTAGAGCCGGAAGGTTGCAATCGGCACCACCACCGCGGCAAGCGAACCAACGCCAAAGGCTGCGAAGACTTCCACAAAGCGGCGTTCAACGGGGCGATATCGCGCCGATTCCACCTGCAGGAGGGCGCGCCCGAGGAAGAGCATCGGCAGTAGTGCGACCAGATAGAGGGCGGCGAGAGCAACGACAAACGGCGGTACGCCTTGCGGTAGCGGTCCGCCGGTCAGGGATGTATTCGCCCAGGTAAAGAACACCTCAACGATGAGCGTCACCAAGCCGATGGGGAGTAGCCCGACAGCAAAGATCGTTCCGGTGATGCTGATCCAGTCTGGGAGCCGTCGCGCGCGACGAGTAAGGAGGCGCGCCATCAGGAAGATTGCTGCGCAGTTAATCAGCGCATGGAAGAGCAGTCCCAGAAGACTTGCATCCCACGGCAGCACTGAGTGCAGCACTGCCGCTGCAGTGAACACCGTGCTGAGCGTTGCGATAAGAGCGAGGAGGGTTCCAGTACCAAGGTCTACGGGGAGACGCGCGCTCAGCCGGCCGGCGGCGGCGGCAG
>RGBZ01000222.1 GCA_009919365.1 bacterium | reverse complement strand
ACAGCAACTCGTCGTACGTGATTCAGCAGGTTGTCGAGGGCCTCGTCGGCCTTGAGCCAGGATCAATCTCAAAGGTTGTTCCAGTGCTCGCAGAGAGCTATGAGATGAGCGCCGACGGCCTCACCTATACGTTCAAGCTGCGCACCGGCATCAAGTTCCACGACGGTACCGACTTCAATGCCGATGCAGTGGTGTACAACTACAACCGCTTCATCAACATCCCAACCGCCCTCCAGGACTACACCTATTACATTGGTGCCGTCTTTGGTGGTTACGGTGAGACCAGCAACCTTGAGTCGGCCACCGCGGTGGATGCCTCAACCGTTGCATTGAAGTTGAAGAAGCCAAGCTCAAACTTCATCCTGACCCAGACCCTTCCGGTCTTCGGGATCCAGTCGCCAACAGCGCTGAAGCTGGGCAAGGGTGATAACACCGAGTCCGACGTGACCAAGATCACTGGCGCCCAGGGTGGCGCTGGCGCAATGATCGGCACCGGCCCCTTCAAGTTTGTGAAGTGGACCGTTGGCGATAGCGTTGAGATCGAGAAGAACGCTGACTATTGGGACAAGGCGCACCTTGCGCACGTTGACGCGATCGTCTTCAAGGCCGTTGCCGAAGAGGCACAGCGCTTGAACGGTCTCGCCGCGGGCGAAATCGACCTTGCTCAGACGATCGCTCCAGTCGACGCAGCAACCATTTCCGCAAACAAGGATCTGCAGCTGATCGATCGTGGCTCGTCGTTCAACACGTTCCAGATCTCGATGAATCACAACTATGCTCCAGTGAGCAATCCAAAGATTCGTGAAGCGATCGCGTATGCGATTGATTACGACTATTTGATCAAGACCTTCTACGCCGGCGCGGCGGTGAAGGCAACGAACTGGATGCCAGCGGGCGTGCAGTACGCCAAGGACCTTGGCCTCCCAACGTACGACGTTGCGAAGGCGAAGGCCCTGATCGCCGAGTCGGGTGAAACCGATCTGACGATCGACTTCTGGTATCCAAACGACGTGACCCGCCCGTACATGCCTGATCCAAAGGGCATCTTCGAAGCGATCACGGCGAATCTCGAGGCCGTTGGCTTCACCATCGTTCCTAACAACGCCCCATGGCGTGGTGGGTACCTCGATGATGAGTACGCCGGCAAGTACGAGATGTGGCTGCTCGGCTGGACCGGCGACTGGGCCGGCCCGGATAACTTCTTGAAGACGGCCTTCTTCGGGTACGTCGGCGGGGAGCCATCCACCGAGTTTGCCTACAAGAACGATGCACTCGAGGCCGCGATGAACGCTGCGCTTGCAGCGGGCACTGAGGCAGAGGCGAAGACACAGTGGGAGCTGGCGCAGGATTTGATCCGCGCTGACATGCCAACCGTGCCTGTCGCGAACTCGAAGCCGCAGGCAGCAGCCTCAATCGACCTGAAGGGCTTCATCGGCTCTGCAGGCTTGAACGAGCCGCTCAACCTGGTCTGGCTCGACCGACCGTAACTGAGTAAGGCG
>RGBZ01000221.1 GCA_009919365.1 bacterium | reverse complement strand
TGAACAACTTGATCGGCGGCCGCGGCGAGCGACTGCAGGCGATCCAGCATCTCGTGAACCTGATGCTCAGCCGCAAGATGGGCGAGTGGGCTCGCGTCACCGTTGACATTGAAGAGTATCGAGGTCGACGTGAGGCACAGCTCCGCGCACTTGCACGCAAGGCGGCAGACCGCGTCAAGGAGACCGGCCGCGCAGTTCAGCTTGAGCCAATGACGGCGCTGGAGCGCCGCTGGATTCACGTTGAGCTTCAGGAGATGGATGGCATTGCGACCGAGTCGGCTGGCGAAGAGCCAGAGCGCCGCGTCGTTGTTATTCCGGCCTGATCGCCCACTCGGCGACCATGCCGACCAAAGATCCAAAACGGGAAGCGCACTTCCCTGCAATTGAGAAGCGCTACGGCGAACCGATGAAACACTGGTTCACCGTGATGCAGAGCGTTGCAGGGAAGCGCTACCCAGAACAGATCGCACACCTGCGAGAGAACTACGGATTCTCGCAGGCACATGCCAATGCGCTCGTGATGTTCTCGCGCGGCTCAACCACCACGCAGCGACACGCAACACCAACGGCATACTTCAAGAGCATTGATGCACAGCAGGCGCGTACCCTACGGGCAATCTTTAAGGTCGTTCGTGCGAAGTATCCAGATCTTGAGTTTGTGATCGCGTGGAACCAGCCAATGCTGCGCAAGGGAACGGAGTATGTGCTCGGCGCATCGGCGATGAAAACGTATCTGTTACTGAACCCGTTTAGCGGTGCCGTTATTGCGGACCTCGCCCCAAAGCTTCGGGGACTTCGCGTGCTGAAGAAGACGATCACCATTCCAAACGATTGGGAGATCGACGAGAAGTTGCTGCTCGCGCTGGCGAAAGCACGCCTCGCGGAGATTGCATAGCGCGCGCCGACGGCGCGACGGTTGAGATTTGGTGGAGATGGAGGAGAGTCGAACTCCTCGTCCGAAAAGCCTTCCTTGAGACCACTACGAGCGGCGGTACCCCTCCAGCTTCGGAGTAACGGTATCAATCACCGCCTTACTAAACGGGTTGATCAGCAGGTACTTCGATGAGGCCGATGCGCCGAACACATACTCCGTTCCCTTGCGTAGCATTGGCTGATTCCAGGCAATCACAAACTCAAGCGCTGGATACTTTGTGCGCAGCACCTTAAACATCGCACGCATGGTGCGCGCCTGCTGCGGATTAACGCTCTTGAAGTATTCAGTTGGTGTTGCGTGCCGCTGTGAGGAGACTGAGCCGCGGGAGAAGAGCACCAGGGCATTTGCATGTGCTTGTGAGAAGCCGTAATTCTCGCGCAGGTGCGCGATCTGTTCTGGGTAGCGCTTCCCTGCAATGGTCTTCATTACCGCGAACCAGTGCTTCATCGGCTCGCCGTAGCGCTTCTCGATTGCAGGGAAGTGCGCCTCCCGTTTTGGATCTTTGGTCGGCATGGTTACCGAGTGGGTGATCAGGCTGGGATGACGACCACGCGGCGCTCTGGCTCTTCGCC
>RGBZ01000023.1 GCA_009919365.1 bacterium | reverse complement strand
ACGGAACAGCTCGTCTCCTCTGGATCGATCGCGTAGGTGATCTGCTCGTCGAGGTCCGAGTCGGTGGCGACAGCGCCCGCGATGCTGAAGGTGATGTCGGTGTACTCAGGTGTCGGGAGGGTTGCCACTGAGAGCGTCTGCGAGTCTCGGAATACCGAAACTGGATCGGGCGCTGGCTGAGGGGATGGGGTGCCGCCGGTGCCGAGCTGGCCGGAGGCGTTGGTTCCGCGGCACCAAACAGCAAGGCGCCCTTCGGTGATACCGCACTCATTGGTGCCGCCAACCTCAACCATGATGCTCTTCGGAATGGCTGTACCAGTAGAGAAGTAGAGCGTTGAAGGGGTGGTGGTTCCGAGGCCCCAGCACTTGACGCCCGTGTCGTTGGTCGCGCAGGTTCGGCCTGTGCCGGCGTCAATATCGACCGAGCCCGCGGCGGCGTTGACAATCGTTGGCGCCTGCTTGGAGACGGTTGACCCGATGCCGAGCTGGCCAACGGCGTTTGAGCCCCAGCAGTAGGTGAGGTTGCTCGCCGAGCGAATCGCGCAGCTGTGTGTTGCGCCGACGGCGACGTCCTTCCAGTCAGCGGCGGTGCCGATGCGCACTGGTGCCGTACGAGTCGCGGTCGAGTTGTCACCGATCTGGCCGTTGGTGTTGACACCCCAGCACCAGAGGGCTCCCTGTGACGCGCCTCCGCTCTTGTCGATGGCGCACGTGTGGTTGGCACCTGGGTCGGTAGCGACCTGCAGCCAGTTTGAGGCCGAGCCGATACGCACCGGAGTGTTGCTCGGGGTGGTGTTGCCACGGCCAAGCTGGCCGTTTGCGTTGGCGCCCCAGCAGAAGAGCTGACCGGCGTTGATCGCACAGGTGTGGTTCGTGCCGGCACTGACCGAGGACCATCCGGTTAGGAGACCAACACGCTGTGGCGTAAGCGCGCGTGCGGTAGAGCCGATGCCGAGCTGGCCGTTGGCGTTGGAGCCCCAACAGAAGAGCGCCCCGCTTGTGGTCGTGGCGCAGGTGTGGGAGCTGCCGGCGCTTACGTCCGACCAGTTGGTGCTGCTGCCGATTTGCGTAAACGAGGTGGTTGAAATGGTGGTGTTGTTGCCGAGCTGACCGGCCTTGTTGTCGCCGGTACTCCAGAGCGAACCGTCGAGCTTGGCTCCGCTGCTGTGCGTCGCCCCGACCGAGAGATTGCTCTTCGAAGCTGCGGTTGGCGTGTTCGGCGACTCACCAGATGGTGGTGGTGGGACAGCCCTTGCATCGCTAAACGGCGCAAGAAGGTAGGCGACGCCCAGCACGGCAAAGAGAGCCCAGCGCAGTTGCCTCCCAAAAAACATGATCGCACCCTCACATACCGGCGGGGGCTTGTCAACTTTTCCAGTGTTAATTCTTTATTCCCATATCTGGGCGGTGTGCTGCACTCTGCCAGCGGTTGGCTACCGGTACTGTGTTGGTAATCAGACGGTAATGTGCCGTGCGGGAATCCGTTAATTTCGGCGCGTTAACAATATTTCGGTATCCGCCTGCCACGGACGGATCCCCTCGCCAAGAAGTAGGTTCTCGCGGTCTAAATGCGCGGCGAGAAGGGCGAGCCGTGTCAGGGCATCGGGTGCTTCGAGGAGCGTCTGCCGCTGTTCGACGCTGAGCTGCACAACACCCCCGACCACATGGGAGAGGCCGACAGGATCATCGCTTCCCGAGAGCCGGTCGATCGCTGTAGCGAGAAGTTCACCGTCGGGATCGTTCTCTGCGTCGGAAGATTCATCATCATCCGCACCATGCTCCGTAATTTTCGCTGGGCCGGCGGCGGTGTTTGATGCGACGAGCAGTCGTTCAATCTCAGAGACCACCTCTGCACTGAGCGCTGCACCCTGCTCCTCTTCAAGCGCCTCGTCAATCGCTTCGGGGGTGACCTCGTCGTCCTCGATGTATTCGCCGCTCTCATCTTCGACATCATCATCGTCGTCGTGGTTGTGCTCACCCTCATCCACACCACGGAGCAGCTCGAGATAGTCAATGAATAAATCGGAGACGCGCTCCGCAGTGGCGCGCACGCGTTCGGCCGGTTCGCCTACCGCCTCGTCGAGGAGTTCAACCTCGGCCTGAAGGTACGCGGCACTGCGATCAAAGTTTGTAATGCGAAAGCGCCGCGTGCCGAGCGCAACGATGTCCCAGCGTCCGTCGATGTAACGCGTCGCTTCGCGAATTTCTGCGAGGGTGCCAATTTCCGAGAGTCCATCGTTTCCAGAGCGAATCACTCCGAATGACTGATTCAGTTCAAGGCATCGCTTCACCATGAGGCGATAGCGTGGCTCAAAGATGTGTAACGGCAGAGCGACGCCAGGGAAGAGAACGAGTTGCAGCGGGAAGAGCGGAATCAGTTTCGGCGCGTCGCCGTTCTGCTCCAGGTCAGTGGCTGCAGGCCGAGGCCTGTCCCGCCGAATCCGCCGTGCGGAAGCTGGAGCCGCAGCCGCAGCCGCCAACCGAGTTCGGATTCTCGACGGTGAAGCCGGCGCCCATCATCGCGTCGACGTAATCAACGGTTGAGCCCTTGATCAGCGGAACAGCCTTCTCGTCGACGTAGACGCGCACGCCGTTCGCCATGAAGACGCTGTCGCCGGGATTCTCGACATCGTCGAGCATCATGCCGTAGCGATAGCCGCTGCAGCCGCCCGAAACGATGTAGACGCGCAGACCAATCAGTGGATTCGTCTCGCCCTTGGCGAGCTCAATCACCTTGGCCGCGGCGTTGTCGGTGAGGGCGAGGACGGGTGCTCCGGCGGGCGCATCGTTCGCGACCTGTGGCTCCTGGTTCAACATCGCTCCTCCTTCGGCATCTGCCGCTTCTTGCTCAAGATTCTAGCGCGCCTACGCCTCGACGCGCTCCACCAGCATCGCGATCCCCTGGCCCACGCCTACGCACATGGCAGCGATTCCATAGCGACCTCCGCTGCGGCGCAGCTCGCGAACGAGGGTGGTAGCCATGCGGGCCCCGGAGGCGCCGAGTGGGTGGCCGAGGGCGATGGCGCCGCCGTGCACATTCGTCTTGGCCGGGTCGAGCCCAAGTTCGGTGATGCAGGCAGCCGCCTGGCTGGCGAACGCCTCATTTAGCTCCACGCGATCAATATCGGCGACGGTGAGGCCGGTGCGCTCCAGTAGTTTCTTGATCGCGGGGATCGGGCCCGCGCCCATGATTGATGGGTCAACACCGGCAACGGCCGTTGCAACGATCCGCGCGTACGGGGTGAGGCCGAGCGCTCGCGCGCGCTCCGACTCCACCACGAGCAGTGCGGCAGCGCCATCGTTGATGCCGGAGGCGTTCCCTGCGGTCACGGTGCCATCGGCGGCGAAGGCCGGCTTTAGCTTGGCGAGTGCGGCGGCGCTGGTATCGGGTCGCGGATGCTCGTCGCGATCCACCACGATCGGCGCGCCGGAGCGCTGTGGAATAGAGACGGGGACGATCTCTTCTGCGTGCACGCCGCTTGCTGCAGCGGCGGCGGCGCGGTGCTGTGATGCAAGGGCAAGCTCGTCTTGGGCTTCGCGCGAAACGTGCCACTGGTCGGCAACCCGCTCCGCCGTTTCGCCGAGCGAGATCGCTGGGTACTTCGCGTGTAGTCGCGGGTTCACAAATCGCCAACCGATCGTGGTGTCGACCAGCTCGCGATTGCCGCGCTCAAGTGCGCTTTCGGGCTTCAGGGTGACGAGTGGTGCGCGGCTCATGCTCTCGACGCCACCCGCGACGATTACTTCGGCATCACCAACGGCAATCGCGTTCGCGGCGGCGGCGAGCGCCTGCAGACCAGAGCCGCAGAGGCGATTCACCGTTTGCCCTGGCACCTCAACGGGGTAGCCGGCAACAAGGAGCGCCATGCGCGCGACGTTGCGGTTGTCTTCGCCGGCCTGGTTGGCGCACCCCAAGATCACATCATCGATGTCGGCGGCGTTGATGCCGCTGCGAGCAACGACCGCTTCGAGCACGGTGGCGGCGAGGTCGTCGGGGCGAACGCCCGAGAGCGCGCCGCCGTAGCGACCGAAGGGGGTGCGCAGCGCCTCAACGATCCAGGCCTCCTTCAGGGGGCGACCCGGGGTGCTGTTCTGGGAGAGTGGTGCGCGACTGCTCATGCCCTCAGTCTACGCCCGCCCCTCGGCTAGGATGGAGCTATGAGCGAGACCCTCGTACCTGCCGCCTCCCCGCTCCCACCGATCGCGACCAGCCTCACTCCTGGGCTCCCCACGGCGGCCGACCTCTTTGACTTCGCCGCGGGCGCCGAGCGCCGCTTCCGTACCCTGCGCCTCCGTATTGAGGAGCGCACCGTTACGGCCGCAGGCGTAAGCCTCGGATCGGTCGAGCTGCTCATTGATCGACCCCACGCCCGCGTCACGACCGCGCACCCGCAGGGTGGCTACGAGGTGTGGCTCACCAACGGCACCGACGTGCGCGGCTACAACGCGGTGACCAACACCACCACGCGTCGACCGCATCGCGCCGCGCCGACCGGCCTCGACGACCGTGGCCTGCCAAAGAGCTCGCGAGTGCCGACCGACATGGGTCCACTCCCTGGTAAGGGTTGGGCGACGAGTTTCGTTCGTCCGGGATCGTTCTGCAGCAGCGTTCTCGCCGGCGCGGTGCTCGGTGCCGTGCATGAGAGCGCTCTTGCCGGTCGCGTCGCGCTCACGATTGAGGCGGCAGCACCTCGCGCCGTTGGTCTTGACGGGGATCGAGCCGACTTCCGCTTCCGCGTCACCTTTGACCGACTCACTGGAGTCTTGCTTGGCGTGGAAGAGTTCCGCGGCGCGCAACTCGTGCGCAGCGCGCTCTGCACCGCCTTTGAGGCTGATGCCTCGATTCCCGCCAGTGCATTTGACCTTGAGCTTCCCCCCGACGTTGTGACGCTCTACTGAGCTGCCGATGAGCGAAATCGTTGGTCAGGCCGTTCTTGAAAAATCTGTGGCGGACCTTGTCGCCGCAAGCGACAGCCCAGAGCTGATCGCGAAGCTGATCCCTGGATGCGATGGACTGCACCGCATTGACCCAGAGCACATTGAGGGCCGCCTTGCGACAGAGGTCGCCGGGATTCCGATTGAGGCTGCGATCTCAGTTCGACGTACGGTTGAGGTGCTTGACGGCGGCGTGACCCGGCTGCATCTACGACTGAAGGTGCGACCAGATATCGGTGGTCACGCAATCGTCGTTGCGCTCATTGATTTGACTGCGGCGAGCGCAACGAGCAGCAACGCCTCGTGGCGAACCTCAACGGAGCTTGATCCGATGCTCGCCGTGATGGCGGGGCAGCGCGTTGAAGATTACCTGCGCACGTCAATCGATCACCTGATCGCAGGCCTCGCGAGCTAAGCGCGCCGCGGCGTCGTTAGGCGTTCAGCGCCACCCAGATCGCGGCGAGCACAATCGACGCCAGTGCTGCAATCATCAGCACCCACCCAGCGCGAAAGAGCGCACGCCCGCGACTGATCGGCCACCAGGCAACAACGGAACGCGCAATGCGCAGCGCCGCTTCACCCATAGCAACGAAGAGTGGAATGGAGCCAATGAGCAGCGGCACCTTAACGATGCCGTCACTCCACTTTGCGCCGAGGTTCAACGCGCTAATCACGATCGTGCCGCAGATGAGGGCGACAACGCTCAGGTAGATGTAGCCGCCGCGCAGCGGCGTTGGGTCAGACTCGGGAACGAATGCGGGAAGACCGTCATCGGCGATTGGCACAGGTTGGCGATCGAGCTTGATCATCCCTGGCTCGTAGCGCTCGTCCACGAGCACACCGCGCATTAAATCGCCTGCGTCTGGCGCCTCCTCTTCGGCCCCAGGAAGTGCGTGCGGGAGCGCCTCTGCGCCGTCGATCTGATCGGGGCGAACGATGCGTTGGCGCTCGTTGCTCATCGTCGAGCGAGCAGGAATCCGACTACAGCGAGCACGATGCCAGCGACCCGCGTAGCGGTGACCGGAATCGCCGTTGTGCCAAGGAGGCCAAAGACGACGAGCAGCACCGCGAGGCCACCAATGAACGAGACCACCGCGGCGCTCACCGGATCGGTGCGGCGCCCAAGTTCGGCATTCAAGATGGACTGCACCGAGGAGCCAACTCCCGCGGCGAAGATGAAGAGTGCCAAGGCAATGAACTGCATACGTCCCCCTCTGCTGGATTGATTCGCGCGCTGCGTGCTCACTCGTTACTCGCCTTGGGCTCGAGTGAATCCCTCTTCGCTACCCCACACTCGGAGCTTCTCAAGGTGCACCCACGGTGCAACGCCCGCCACGCGAGCGGCAAGGGCGAGGAGTGTCTCGTCGGGGAGATCCGATCCTTCTGCCCGGGCCAAGAATCGAGCGCGGAAGAGCCCGGTTGGATCGAACGCAGGTGCCGCATTTGGCCACACCACCGTTCCCTTGCTCTCGATCATCTTGAGGGTGAGCTCTTGGCCAGCGAGTGCCGAGAGCTTTGCGCCGAGTTCAGCCGGGGCCATGAGCGACTGCAAGAAGAGATCGAGGCCGACCACGCGCGCTGCGCCGACTTCGCGCTCGCGCGCTTCGCCGCTCGTCCAGCGCGCATGTGGCTTCACATCAACAGGTCGTGGGCGGCTCGCTGCGGCGGGAACCGTTGTTGGTCGCGAACCGAGGCTCTCGATCACCGCGTCGGCGAATCCGCTCGTGCTCGTCGCCGCCTCAACATCGCCGCCCTGCTGGCGCACCACATCTTGTGGGAGCGCCTTCCCCGCTTCGAGCGTTGCGAGCACCGCGTCCTCTACAACATCGGCGAGATCGGTCTCGCCCAAGTGTCGCAACATCATCGTTGACGAAAGAATGAGCGCGGTTGGATTGATGACGTTCTTGCCGGCGTACTTCGGCGCAGAACCGTGCACCGCTTCGAAGATCGCAACGCCGTCACCGTAGTTGGCGCTCGAGGCAAAGCCGAGACCGCCGACGAGGCCCGATGCAAGATCGCTAATGATGTCGCCGTGCAGGTTCGTAGCGACAACCACATCGAACTGTGCTGGGTCTTTCACCATTTGATGCGCAACGTTGTCGATGATGAGGTGATTCGCCTCGAGCGACGAATACTCCTTGCTGAGTTCCTCGCCAATCTGCTTGCTTGTGCAACATCATGTGTCTGCAAATGTTCGATGCCGGCGTAGAGATCTTCAACGTTCTCGCGAACGATCACCATGTTGATCCCTTCGCCCTTGTAGCGCGTTGGCACACCAGGGAGTTCGCGGGCAGGCCGCACGTTGGCGTAGGTCTCAAAGAGTTTGCGCAGTGTGACGTTGGCGCTCTTCTCGCCGAAGCCGACCGGCGTTTCAAGTGGCCCCTTCAGGGCAACGCGAGTGCGCTCAATACTGTCGCGTGTTGCGGCGGGTACGCCAGAGGTGTCGCCCTTCTTGAAGACCTCGGCACCAGCCTCGGCCTCCTCCCAGTCGAAGGCCACGCCCGCCGTTGCTGCGGCGGCGTCGAGGACGCGCTTCGTCGCGAGGGCAACCTCGGGGCCAACCCCGTCGCCAGGAATGAGGGTGATGGCGTGACGTCGTGGGGTGGTCATGCGCTCAGGATAGCGGGGTTAGCGCGATGCGCTGGGGGCGACGATTGGCAGGTTCACGTACCCACGAAACTGGAAGCCGGGGCGACGAACGGCACCTGGGAGTAGCGTAACTTCAGGGAGCGTCTCCGCCAACGCGCCAAAGAGGAGCTCTAGTTCTAGCCGTGCCAGCGGCGCACCGAGGCAGAAGTGAATCCCACCACCGAACGAAAGATGCGACGTTTCGCCGCGTTCGATACGGAATTCGTCAGGGTTTTCATACTTCTCGGGGTCGCGGTTCGACGAGCCGATCATGAGGCCTACCTTTGATCCACGGGGGATCTGCACACCGCGCACCTCAAACCCATCGTCGAGCACCCAGCGCTGGAAGAACTGCAGCGGCGGATCCCAGCGCAGGATCTCTTCAATCGCGCTCTTCATCGGCACTGCCCCAGTGCGGAGCAGCTGCCACTGATCTGGGTGCGCAGCAAACGCCGCGACACCATTGGAGGCGGAATTGACCGACGCCTCGTGGCCAGCCATCAGGAGCACCATCACCGTGGAGATCACCTGTTCATCGCTCAAGTGTTCGCCATCAACGGTTGCGTCGATGAGGCCGGTGAGCAGGTCGTCGGCTGGCTGACGGCGACGGGCGCGAATCAGATCTGCGGTGAATGCTGAGAATTCGCGCACCGCAAGGTTGGCGCGATCCTTCACCGCGTCTGAAGGCGATGGCTCATACATCGAGACCACGTCGTGGGAGAGAGCGAGGATGCGCATGCGGTCAGGCTCGGGGACGCCGATCAACTCACAGATGATCGTCAGTGAGAGTGGCTCGGCCAGGTCCTGCACCAGGTCGAGGCTGCCACGCTCTCGTGCTGCGGTGATGCGCTCGCTAATGAGGCGGCTTGCTGGACCGCGCTGTGCCTCAATGGAACGCGGAGTGAAAGCGGTGGTGACGAGGCGGCGCAGCTTCGTATGGTCGGGCGGCTCAAGGGCGATCATGTCCCAGCGCTCAAACGCCTTGAAATCGGCATAGCGATCGTCGCGCCACGGCTGCAGGTCGGCGGGGTCGCGAATGAACTCTTCGGCGGTGTAGCGCTGCGAAAAGTCAGAGCCGAGACGCTTATCGCGCCAGGCGGCGTGCACATCGGCATGGCGGGTGATGAAGTAAATCCCGCTCTGCGGCGAGTGCCAGACGGGGCCGTGCTCGCGCAGGCGGGCGTAGGCGGGGAAGGGGTCGAGCGCGGTGGCTGCGTCAGTCGGGTCGAAGAGAAGCTCTGAGTCCGCCACGCGGTTACGCCCCAGCGGCGCGGTCTCGGGCGATCAGTAGACGCAGACCGTGCACGGCGGTGTCGATCACCGAATCAATCGAGAAGTTTTTCATTGAGGCCTGCGACTCCTCGTGGGTCATAGAGGGGCTGCCCACGCAGACCATGATGCCGCCCGCCCGTGCGCGCAGGGTTGCCGCAACGATGAAGAGGGTGGCGGACTCCATCTCAGAGCTGATCGCACCGCCGCCGATCCATGCCTTCCAGCGACGTGCCAGATCCTCGGAGATCGGCATGCGCTCCGGCTCAACCTCGCCGTAGAACGAATCCTTCGACTGCGCCACACCCACGCGCGGCAGGTAATGGCTACTTGTTCCCTCGTCGCGAATCGCGCCGCTGATCACCGCCAGGTCGCCCGTCTGCATGCCGGGCTGCATGCCGCCCGAGGTCCCCACACGAATAAAGGTGTCGGCGCCAATCGCATGGAGCTCTTCAGCAGCGATTGCCGTTGATGGGCAGCCAATGCCAGTTGAGGTGCAGGCCACCGGCACACCGTCGAGCTCGCCGACCCAGGTGGTGTATTCGCGCTTCTGCGCCACGAATCGTGGATTATCAAATCGTCGGGCAATTACCTCAACGCGACCAGGGTCGCCAGGCAGCAGCACATAACGACCAACGTCGCCCTTCTTTAGGCCGAGATGGTGAACGGTGCCATCTGGCTCAAAGATTGCCATGCGCTGATTATGACGTGATCAGCGCGCGGATGGCGATGAAGATCACGCCGACAAAGACGATGATGCCAAAGAGGAACATCGCGGTGGCTACGAGTGGATTGAACTGCAGCGGCGTCGAGGCGCTCTGCCCCCAGTTCGCGAGTCCATACACCGTTAAGGCTGACATGGTGGCGATACCAAGAATGCCGATGAAGAGATCAAACGGTCCACTCGGCACGCGGCGATATGAGGTCTTCACGCCCTTAGATCCGAAGGCGCGCGATTCAAGGCTGATCGCTAGCTGCTGCACGCGCTCAACGGCACCCGCGGCAACTGGCACGAATGATGGAACGATTGAGCCGAAGCCGGTCCCCTTCATGCCGCGCGATCGCTGCGCCGCCAACACCAACTGCACTTCGCGCTGCAACACGGGCACAAGCTGGAGCGTCATTGAGATCATGAAGTTGATGAGGTACGGCACACGCATGCGGGCAAGCGACGCAAAGAGATCAGATGGGTGTGTTGTAAGGATGAGTGCAAACGCCATCGTTTGGAACGAAGCGACACGCAACATCAGTGAGATTGCATGCGAGAGGCCCTCGGAGTAAACGCTAAATGGGCCCACAGGAATGGGCGTTGCACAGTGATCCCCGCAGATTGCTGGCGCAAGCGATTGAATCACAATGATGGACGCGGTGATCGGCGTAAAGATCACAAGGA
>RGBZ01000220.1 GCA_009919365.1 bacterium | reverse complement strand
GAGCCCTGCTCAACAGAGAAGGAGACGCCATCTACGGCGTTACGGTCAGCGCCCTTGTAGCGCTTGACGAGGTCCGAGACGACGATTGCAGGGGTAGAAGTCATCGGCGCAATCCTACTCCTGTCAAGGTAGGCTCGTCTTATGACTCACCTCGCTGCCCTCGTTCGACTCGCCCACCCGTTGCCGACCCTCCTCAACGCGCTCGTTGCTGCGGCCCTCACCACGACCGCAGGGGGGTCGGGGGGCCAGGCGGCTCTTGCTGCCTTTACCATGCTTGGCATCCACACCTCTATCGGTGCCATGAATGACCTGCTTGATCAAGATCGTGACAAGGGGAGAGTGGAGAAGCCACTGGTTGGCGGCCTCGTTACATCACGCGAGGCACGTTTCATGGTGGTGATCGCCGCAACCGCAGGGTTTGCTGCGGCGATGGCACTCAGCACCACGAGTGTGGCTATTGCCGCTGCTGGGGCAACCCTTGGCTATCTCTATAACGCGGGCATTAAGCGAACGCCCATCTCGTTTCTTCCGTTCGCTCTGGGGGTCGCACTGATTCCGGCATTCGCGTGGAGTGCCGCAGGAGTGCCACTCCCCGCCGCGATCGCAACCCTCTGCTTAATCGCACTTCCTGGCGGAAGCGCCCTTGCACTCCAGAATGCACTCGCCGATCGCGAGCTCGATAAATCGGTTGGCACCAACGGCGCGGTGGTGCGGCTTGGCAGGAAACGAACGATCGGGCTGATCGCGCTGCTCCATGGGCTGACCTATCTCTTGCTTCTAGTCAGCGCGCCACCTACATCTTCGCCCGTGCTTCTCGTAGCGGGTGGCGTCCTGCTCGCTCTAGGGGTCACGTTGAGCACACGGGTGCGCCGTGACCTGCGACAGCGCGGCTGGGAGGTGAGCGCGCTCGCTCTTGCCTCGTGCGCCATTGCGATCGCCCTCTCGTACGGCTGATTCATGAACATCCTTCGCGCGACACAGCGCTCCACCCAGTCTGGCTGCGGCACCCTTATCGTTGGACTCATCATCCTCGGCGCGATCGGCTCACTCTTTGATGGGGGTACTGATAGCAGCACGCCGCGACCAAGCCCGGCACCCTCTGCGGCGAGCAGCGTGGAACCATCACCGTCGGTGGTGCCATCCCTGCCGATTGGCCTTGAGGTCGAACCACTTGCCGCCGTTGCCCGGGGCGCCGACGTCACCCTCACCATGCGGGCGAGTGCCGGCTCCGAGTGTGAGATCGGGGTGCCTGAAGCCGCCCGCGAGGGAGACGCCCCCGCCGCACTCTTTGTTCCTACTAGTGGTGTGGCCACCTTCACCTGGCGAGCGGGCGCAACCAAGGGCGTCTGGTTCGTGACGGTGGTTTGCACCGCAGAGTTTGAGCGCGAAGCGCTTGAGGTGGCGGTTACGGTCAAGTAGTGGCGAGCAGCCGCCTGCAGGCCTCATACTGCGGTGGTTCGTCTCCCTCGGGGGGGTAGCTCAAAGGTTAGAGCACCGAGCTTATATCTCGGCGGTTCCTG
>RGBZ01000219.1 GCA_009919365.1 bacterium | reverse complement strand
ACGTTGCAGCCTGGCGCAGAACTCGACCTGCCGTGGCGCCCCGACTTCAATGCGCTGGTCTATGCGCTCTCTGGCCGCGGCGCTGTTGGTGCGGAATTCGTGATGAACACGCGCGACGAAGTGGTGCAGGCGTTTGAGGACTACCAGGCTGGCAAGCTCGGTGTGATTCCAGCGGCGCACAGCAATCCGCACAACACCCCGACGAGCGTCGTTGAGTCAGGGAACGAGTAGCGGTGGAGATCTTTCTCCTCGGCGCCGCACTCGCCTTCTCGATCAATATTGAACTCGGTGTGGTGAACGTCATGATCGTTCGCACCGCGATTGACCGCGGTGCCTGGCCAGCATTCTTGATTGGACTCGGCTCCTGCATCGGCGACGTGATCTGGGCATGCGCTGGCGCACTCGGCGTCAGCGCACTCCTTCAGTGGCCTCCAGCTGCCTGGATCCTCTGGCTCGGCGGGAGCGCGATCCTCTGCTGGTTCGCTGCCGCAGCACTTCGTGATGCGGTTCGTGGCGGTTCCATTGATGAATCATCACCCCTTCGCCGCGCGAACGGCCTGCGTGCCGTTGGTCTCGGGCTCGGTATCGCTCTTAGTTCGCCAACGCTGATCCTATGGACCGCCACCGTGGGCGGGAGCGTCGTTGCTGCACAGGCAACGAGCATTGCTGGATTCGTGCCGTTTATCTCTGGCTTCGCAACTGCGGCGGTGCTGCACTCCGTGGTGCTTGCAGGCGTGGTCGGTGCCACACGCCGATTCACTGGCCCGCGCACTATTCGCGCGGTCTCACTCATCTCCGCGCTGATGTTTGCGGCGTTCGCAATTGGAATCTTTGTTGACGGAGCGCGGCGGCTGCTAAACCTCAGCGCATAGCCGCGGCGCAAAAAGCTACGGCCGGGCTGGCTCCGCGTTCTTTGCAGCGATCTTCAACAGATCGCGAGTAAGGCGTTCCATTTCGCTTGCCGGCAGTGCACCACCAAATCGCTCGGCAACGGCGGCAAGGTGCGCCGGTGCAACAGGCGATAGTCCGCGGAGCGAACGAGCTGCGCCAGCACATCAAAGTCGGCAAGGCTCATCCCTGACGCATCCATGAGCTCTGCGGAGAGGGCGCGCGTCACTCGGCCATAGGCGGTGAGGAGGGCGATCCAGGCGCGGGCGACCTTTGGGTCGAGGAGTTTGGATGCGTCGGTGCCAAGCACTGCAGAGAGTGCGGTAATTTCGTTGCTGACTGGATCGCTTGTTGTTGCCATTGCTTGCAATAGTTGCACTTGCAATCATTCTGGTCAAGGGGTATGGTTGCATCTGCAACTACCTGAGCGTTCGCGTAGGAGTTGATTTGAAGGAGGTCCAGGATGTCAGCAGCACGATTTAAGCAGGTGGCCGACGCCGCCCAGATCGATCGCGCCGTAGCGGCGCTCAACAAGCACGGTTTCTCCGCGAAGGTCGTTGCTACCAGCGCCGCCGCCAAGGATGCAGTGCTCGCCTTGATTCCAGCAGGGTCGGAGGTCTTTACTTTCACCTCTG
>RGBZ01000218.1 GCA_009919365.1 bacterium | reverse complement strand
CCCTCTGCGTCGAGGTCGTTGGAGCGACGGCACTTTGTCGTGACCTGGCCCTGGGCATCTTCGCCTTCGCTGACGGCACGAATCTCGTACTCGGCGAGCTCATAGAGCGCATCGACGGGGCCGTTCCCCGTGGACTCGGCTGTTGCCTCAACCCCGTTCACGCGAATCTCTACGCGGCCTGACGAGCCGCCGCCGCGGGAGCTCGCAACGCTCCAGTCGAGCAGTTCAATGGTTGCGGCGCTACCGGTAGCGGCGCGCTTGTCGACAAGCGCAAGCAGGTCAGCGTCGGTCAGCTCCTTCTTCACATCGGCCAGGGCGATCGCCTCGCGGTAGAGGGCGTCGAGCGCCTCCCCACTCAGGTCGTGACCGAGTTCGGCGAACTTCGCCTGCAGACCGCGGCGGCCCGAAAGCTTGCCGATCGTCAGGCTCGAACCAACGAGGCCAACCGACTGCGGCGTCATGATTTCGTAGGTCAGCGGATTCTTCAGCACACCGTCCTGATGGATCCCCGATTCATGCGCAAACGCGTTCGCGCCGACGATCGCCTTATTCGGCTGCACGGCGAATCCGGTCAGGTACGAAACCAGTCGGCTCGCCGACGTCAGTTGCTCCGTCTGCACCTGAATGTCGTGTGACTCGAACTGTCCTGGTCGGGTGCGCAGCGCCATCACCACCTCTTCGAGAGAGGCGTTGCCGGCGCGCTCACCGAGTCCGTTGATGGTCACCTCTACCTGGCGCGCACCGGCCTGAACCGCCGCCAATGTATTGGCGGTCGCAAGGCCAAGGTCGTTGTGGCAGTGGACGCTGATCGTGGCGTCGCGTCCAACGCGATCTACGACGAGCTTGGTGAGCGAGGCGTACTCCGACGGAATCGCATAGCCAACGGTGTCGGGAATGTTCACGGTCGAGGCACCAGCCTCGACGACCGCCTCATACACCTGCAGGAGGTAGTCGTGGTCGGTGCGGCTCGCATCTTCAGCGGAGAACTCCACCTCAGCATCGCGACCGAGCTTTTCACGCGCGTACTTCACCCACTTCACCGCTTCGGCGAGTGCCGCCTCGCGCGTGGTGCGCAGCTTGTGCGTGAGGTGAATGTCAGAGGTCGCAATGAAGAGATGCAGGTGCGGTCGATCCGACACCTTGATCGCGTCAATTGCACGCTGCGGGTCGCCATCCTTGCAGCGAGCGAGTGCGGCGATGCCGACCCCCTTCGTGGCGAGGGCGATCTGTCGTACCGCCTCAAAGTCGCCTTCAGATGCGGCCGGGAAGCCCGCCTCAATGACGTCGACCTTCAGCTTGGCGAGCTGCCGTGCAACCTCAAGCTTCTCGGCAACGGTGAGGCCGGCGCCTGGCGCCTGCTCACCATCACGCAACGTGGTGTCGAAGATGCGAACGGCGCCGGTGGCGACGCCTGGGCCGGGAGCGCCGTTCACTTGGCGGAGCCCTTCTCCGCGGCGCCCTGTGCGCCATCCATGTCAACTTCGACTGGATTCAAGAAGGTCATCTGGTGGCGCAGCGCCTTGCCGACC
>RGBZ01000217.1 GCA_009919365.1 bacterium | reverse complement strand
GACGAGTTGTTCATTGAAGTCGCCCGGCATCTGATCGCGCCGCGGAGCAGCGACCACCGTACCGGTCAACTTTGTGGCGTCCACGCGGAGCCACTCCTGCATGCCATTTCCTGCAAGGGAGCCTGCGGCCTCCTTGAATGGCCCGATGTCGGCTCGACCTTCGCGAACCGTGACGACGTCGCCTGGCTTCAATGAGTACGACGGAATGTTGACCGCCTGCCCATTGATGGCGAGATGTCCGTGCGTGATCAGCTGGCGTGCCTGGTCTCGCGACGTGGCGAGTCCGAGGCGGTAGACGACGTTGTCGAAGCGCAGCTCAAGCAGGCGGAGCAGGTTCTCGCCCGTCACATCGGTGCCACGCTCAGCTGCCTCGAAGAGGCGGCGGAACTGGGTCTCGCCGATGCGATAGACGCGGCGCATCTTCTGCTTCTCGCGCAGCTGTAGACCGTAGTCGCCAACCTTGCGGCGACGCATCATGTGCATGCCTGGAGGCGTAGGGCGCTTCTCGAAGGAGCACTTCTTCGTATAGCAGCGCGCGCCCTTCAAGAAGAGCTTCGCGCCCTCTCGACGGCACTGGCGGCAGACTGGTCCCGTATCTCGACCCATGCTCCTACTCCCCTAGACTCGGCGCTTCTTTGGAGGACGGCAGCCATTGTGTGGCAGCGGCGTCACATCGGTGATTGCAGTGATGTCGAGCCCCGCGGTCTGTAGGCCACGGATTGCCTGCTCACGTCCGGCGCCTGGCCCCTTCACGAAGACGGCAACGGATCGAAGTCCGTGCTCCATCGCCTTGCGTGCGGCTGCCTCAGCTCCGAGTGATGCGGCGTACGGCGTGCTCTTGCGTGAGCCCTTGAATCCGGCGACGCCACCCGAGCCCCACGAGAGCACCGCACCGGTGAGATCAGTGATGGAGACGAGGGTGTTGTTGAACGAGGCAGCGATGTGCACATGCCCGACGGGCACGTTCTTCTTCTCGCGACGTCGAACCTTCGGTGCGCGCTTCTTCTTCTCTTCAGCCATCTCTCTACCTACTTCTTCTCAATCTTCTTGCCGGCGACGGTCTTGCGTGCGCCACGGCGCTGACGTGCGTTTGTCTTCGTGCGCTGTCCGCGCGACGGGAGGTTCTTGCGATGTCGGGTGCCACGGTAGGTGCCAACCTCAATCAGACGCTTGATGTTCATGGCGATCTCGCGGCGCAGGTCACCCTCGACCTTGCGGCCCTTGTCGATCACTTCGCGAAGTCGGTTCACCTGATCCTCGGTGAGATCGCGCACGCGCGTGTCAGGATTAATAGAGGTCTGCGCCAAGATCTTCTGGCTGGTGGTTAGACCGATGCCGAAGACGTAGGTAAGGGCGATCTCAACGCGCTTCTCGCGCGGAATATCGACGCCTGCAATACGAGCCATCAGTTAACCCTGTCGCTGCTTATGCTTTGGGTTTTCGCAAATGACCATGACGCGACCGTGCCGCTTAATCACGAGGCACTTGTCGCATCGAACCTTGACTGACGCAGATACTTTCACTCGTTCT
>RGBZ01000216.1 GCA_009919365.1 bacterium | reverse complement strand
CCAGCCGTAGGCCTCGGAGAGTTCGGGGAGGGCGCCCTCAGACTTGAGCTGGTTGATGTCCACCATATGGATGACCCCCTCAGGGCAGACGTCGGCGCAGGCGCCGCAGAGGACGCAGCGCATTGGGTCGAACCAGATGTTGTAGTTGCACATGAGGCAGCGGGTGCTTTCGGCAACGGCCTGCTGGGCGCCGTAGCCGAGCTCGACCTGGGTGGTGAAGTTCTCCACCGGGTCCCCCGACGGGAGGCGAGCCGCCAACGGCAGCACTGGGATGTGCTGGCGCGGAATGCGGTCGTAGAACTCGGGCATCTCGTGGCGCCAGGAGCTGGTGATCTTGACGTTGGCATCGACGGTGATCTCGGCCTGCCCGTCGAGGTAGCGGTCGATGGCGTAGGCGCACTTCTTGGCGTGACCCGCGGCCTCAATCATGGTGGCGGGACCGGTGACGAAGTCGCCACAGGCCCAGACCCCCTTGATGTTGGTGGCGTAGGTGGCAGGGTCGACCTTGACGCGACCGCGCGCCACTTCAAAGGTGCTCTCTACTGGAAGGAAGCCGAGCTCGGCGGCCTGCGACACCGCTGGGATCACCGTGTCGGCCGGAAGAATGAACTCGGAGCCCTCAATCGGCACTGGGCTGCGGCGACCCGACGCGTCTGGCTCGCCGAGACGATTCTTGATCATGCGCACGCCGGTGATGTTGCCGTTCTCGCCGATCAGTTCTAGTGGTGAAACCAGGAAGTCCATGCGGACACCCTCGCGCTCTGTCTCGCCGAGCTCCTCCTCGTCGACGACGAGCTCTGAACGCGTACGGCGATACGCGATGGTGACGCGTTCGGCACCGTGGCGGAGTGAGGTGCGCGAGCAGTCCATGGCGGTGTAGCCACCACCGATGACGACGACATCTTTGCCAACGCTGAGCGGCTTGCCGAGGTTGGCGTCTTTCATGAAGTCCACGCCGTAGACGAGGCCGTTGAGGTCGGCGCCTGGAACGTCGAGAGCAACGGCGTTCATCGCGCCGGCGCAGATCGCGATTGCGTTGTACTGCTGTTGCAACTGCTCAAAGGTGATGTCGCGACCAACTTCAGTGTTGTAGACGAACTTCACGCCGAGTCGCTCAATGAGTCGTACGTCGGTCTCAATTGCTTCGCGCGGAAGCCGGAATGCGGGAACGCCGATGAGCATCGTCCCGCCACCGTACGGCAGGCTGTCGTAGACGGTGACCTGGTAGCCCTTCACGGCGAGCTCGCGCGCAACGGAGAGGCCGGCAGGGCCTGCGCCGATCACGGCGACGCTCTCGGCACGTGGCGTGATCTCTGGCGCAACATCAGGGATGCCCGACGCGGCGTGCCACTCCACCAGGAAGCGCTTCATCGCGCGGATTGCGAGTGGGCGATCGATGTCACCGCGGCGGCAGGCGCGTTCGCATGGCGCAGAGCAAACGTATGAACACATGGCAGCGATTGGGTTCGGTTCGCGGGAGAGGAGGTAGCCCTCTTCAAAGCGACCTTCGGCGGCCAGGTTGAGGTAGCCG
>RGBZ01000215.1 GCA_009919365.1 bacterium | reverse complement strand
CCATGGACTGCTCGCGCACCAGCATCCGACTCGGTGCAAAAGAGGTGACGCTTGTCTATCGCCGTGACATGAAGGACATGCCGGCGGCAGACGAAGTGCACGAAATGATTGAAGAGGGCGCGCGCGCCATCTTCCAGGCGGGACCAACGCGCGTGATCGTGGACGAGAAGAATCGCGTCACGGGTCTTGAGTTCATTCGCATGCAGCTCGGCGCACCAGATGCCTCTGGCCGCCGCCGACCAGAGCCTGCACCCGGGACTGAATTCATTATTGAGTGCGACCGCATCTTGAAGGCGATCGGCCAGGGACCAGATATGACCTGGGCGACGATTGGCGCCGATGGCGTCAGCGCCACCAAGAACGGCCGCCTGAAGGCAGACGCCGTCACCTTCCAGACCGGTCGCGATGGCGTCTTCGGCTGCGGTGACCTGCGCAACGGCGCAACGACCGTCGTCGCTTCTATTGCCGACGGCCGACGCTGCGCCTACGCCGTCGATGCGTATCTGCAGGGGCTCGACCTTTCGGAGATCCGCAATCGACAGACTCTCGCTGAGCCACAGCCAGAGTTCTTGAGTATCGTTCCATTCACCGCGGAGGTGAAGGAGCCACGGTTGCGCCTGAAGGCGCTCCCAGCCGAAGAGCGCAAGAACGATTACATCCAGTATGAAATCCCGTACACCAAGCCCGAAGTGATGGCCGAGAGCACACGCTGCTTGCAGTGCACCTGCGAAGCGATCGGCTTCTGTGACCTGCGCCGCCTCGGCATCGAATACGGCACAACACTCAAGACCCTCGAGAAGGATCATCACGGCGGTGCCGGTTTCCGCTCCATTACCGAAAACCGTTGGACTGGTGCAAACCACGACTACCTGCGTGACGACTCGCACGCATTCATTCTGCGTGAGCCATCACGTTGCATCGACTGTGGCCGTTGCGCGAACGTCTGCGCCGAAGTTGTCGGCGCCGCCTGCTACGACTTCATGCGCACCGGCTTCGACACGCTCGTTACCACGCCGCTCGACATGAGCTTGAACGAGTCACCATGTGTCTCCTGTGGTCGCTGTGCAGAGACCTGCCCAACCGGCGCACTCATGCCGAAGCCACGAATTCTTACCAAGTACGAAGTCGACGAGTCGCGCTGCATTCTCTGCGGCATCTGCGTTGATGCATGCCCATACGATGCGTTGCGCAGCGGCTTTGACTTTGAACTCGCACACACCGATCGCAGCGAGCCAATGATTGACCTGATCGCACTCTCGAAGCTTGAGCGAACATCGGAAGCAACGTTCATTCGCGGCGAAGCAGACTGGGAGAACACCGTTGCTGGTCGCCGCTACGACCCAGCCCGACAGCTCCCTGTGCTGCCGCAGAGCCTGCGGAAGTAGCCGATGCCGCTCCCAGACGTCATCCCGTTTATCGGACTCGGGTGGTCAGACGTACTCTTCTTGCTCCTCGGAGGCGTGGTGCTCGCCGCAGCATTCGGCGTGGTGTTTGGCCGCGACATTATTAAGAGCGGCCTCTTCCTGATCCTCACGCTCGGCGCACTCGC
>RGBZ01000214.1 GCA_009919365.1 bacterium | reverse complement strand
CTCTGCGGGCTTAGCGACACGCTTCGCTGGAGCCTTCTTCCCTGGCGTTGGAGCGTTCTTCCCAGCCTTTACCCCAACCGGGGCGGCTGAGGCTGGAGTTGCGATCTCATACACCGTAATGTCACCACCAGCAGCCTTGATTTTGGCCACAGCACTGTCGGTAAACGCATTGGCCGCAAAGAGGATCTTCGTTGAGATCTCACCAGTGCCCAGCACCTTCAGCGGCTTCCCTCGAGTCTTGAGGAGGCCCGCTGCGGCAAGGATGTCGGCGTTCACGCTCAGTGGGCTCTCGCCCTTCAGGCGGCCGGCGTCGATCCACTGCTGAATGCGACCGACATTGACCACGGCAACTTCAACGCGCAGCACATTGCGGAAGCCGCGGAGCTTTGGGATACGGCGATGGATTGGCGTCTGACCACCTTCGAACCAGGCTGGGATGCTCCCGCCGCTTCGCGAGGTCTGGCCCTTCGTACCGTAACCGGCAGTCTTGCCGCGCCCAGCCGCAATACCGCGGCCGACGCGGATACGCTTCTTCTTTGAACCTGGTGCTGGCTGCAAATCATGGAGCTTCATTTGGTCACCTTCGCCTTCTTCACCTTGGCAGGCTTCTTCGCCTTCTGTGCCTTCTTTGTTGCTACAGCCGTTGCTGCGGTCGCAGCCTCGGCACCAGTCAACTCATCCACCGAAACGAGGAAGTTCACCTGGCGCACCATGCCGCGAACGGCTGGGTTATCAGGGAGCAGATTGCTGTCGCCAATGCGGTCGAGGCCGAGTGCTCGAATGGTGCCGCGATTTCGCGCAACATGCCCGAGTTCGCTCTTGACCTGCGTCACCTTGATGTACTTCTCAGCCATGGTGCACCTCTGGTGCCGACTCCTGGCCACCGACGCGGATGCGCACGCGCTTGCCACGTGCCGCTGAGATCTGCTCGGCGGTGCGCAGCTGCAAAAGCGCCTCGATCGCGGCGCGGGTTGCGTTCACAGGATTTGACGAGCCATACACTTTGGAGAGGATGTCGTGGATGCCTGCAGCGGTGATGACCGCGCGGATTGCACCGCCCGCGATCACGCCAGTACCCTGCGACGCCGGCTTCAGCATCACGCGGCTCGCGGAGTGCTCGGCCGAGACTTCGTGAGGGATCGTGGTCCCGAGGAACGGCACGCGAATGAGGTTCTTCTTCGCGTCTTCTGTTCCCTTGCGGATGGACTCTGGCACTTCGCCGGCCTTGCCGATGCCAACGCCAACGTGTCCCTGGCCATCGCCAACGACGACGAGCGCAGAGAAGGTGAAGCGCCGTCCGCCCTTGACTACCTTCGCTACGCGATTGATCTGCACGACCTTCTCTGCGAGGGTCAGCTTCGACGCGTCAATTCTCGCCATCTCAGTGCCCTCCTAGAACTCGAGCCCGGCAGCCCGGGCAGCGTCTGCGAGCGCCTTGAGGCGCCCATGATATTTGAATCCAGCGCGGTCAAAGACAACCTTCGCCACACCTGCGGCCTTCGCGCGCTCGGCGACGAGGGTGCCGACTTCAGCGGCCTCCTGCACCTTGGTGCGCTTGGC
>RGBZ01000213.1 GCA_009919365.1 bacterium | reverse complement strand
CGAGGAGTCCTTCACTTCGCGCGCCTTCTCACCGAAGATCGCGCGGAGGAGTCGCTCTTCAGCGGTGACCTCGGTCTCACCCTTCGGCGTGATCTTGCCGACAAGGATGTCGCCAGGGCGCACATCGGCGCCCACGTTGATGATGCCGCGCTCGTCGAGGCTCGCAAGGAGCTCTTCTGGAACGTTGGCGATGTCGCGGGTGATCTCTTCTGGCCCGAGCTTCGTATCGCGCGCCTCGATCTCGTGCTTCTCGATGTGAATCGAGGTAAAGACGTCTTCGCGCACTAGTCGCTCACTGATGATGATCGCGTCCTCGTAGTTCGCGCCCTCCCATGACATGTAGGCGACGACGATGTTCTGGCCGAGGGCGAGCTCGCCTCGTTCGGTCGACATCGAGTCGGCGATCACCTGGCCCGGCTTCACACGGTCTCCAACCTCAACGGCTGGGCGGTGGTTCAAGCAGGTCCCCTGGTTCGATCGCACGAACTTCAGGAGTGGGTAGTGATCGATGTCCTTCTTGTTCGCAGCGTCGTCTGGCTCAACAACGATCAGGTCGGCGGCAACGGAGGTGACCACACCTGGGCGGCGCGCGATGACCACCTGGCCGGAGTCGCGCGCGGCGCGACCCTCGACGCCAGTGCCAACGACGGGCGCGTGTGGCTGCAGGAGCGGAACCGCCTGGCGCATCATGTTCGAACCCATGAGTGCGCGATTGGCGTCGTCATGCTCAAGGAACGGGATCAGCGCGGTGGCCACCGAGACCACCTGCTTTGGCGATACGTCCATGAAGTCAACTCGCGTTGGCTCAACAAGTTCGAAGCCATCGCCCTTACGGCAGTAGATGCGCTCGCCCACAAGGTGCGAGTTGCTATCAAGCTCGGCGTTTGCCTGAGCAATTGCGTAGCGCTCCTCTTCGTCGGCGGCGAGGTAGATCACGTCGGTCGTGACGCGGCCCTCCTTGACGCGGCGGTATGGCGACTCGATGAAGCCGAGCTCGTTGACGCGGCCGAAGGTCGCGAGCGAACCGATCAGTCCGATGTTTGGTCCTTCTGGCGTTTCGATTGGGCAGATGCGGCCGTAGTGGCTGTGGTGCACGTCGCGAACGTCGAAGCCGGCGCGCTCTCGCGAGAGTCCGCCTGGCCCGAGTGCTGAGAGACGTCGCTTGCTGGTGAGCTCGGCGAGTGGGTTCGTCTGATCCATGAACTGGCTCAACTGCGAGCCGCCGAAGAACTCCTTCATTGCGGCGACAACAGGTCGGACGTTGACGAGCGCACTTGGCGTTGCCTTGTCGTCTTCCTGAATGGTCATGCGCTCCTTGATGACGCGCTCCATTCGAAGAAGGCCAACGCGGAAGGCATTCATGATCAATTCGCCGTTGGCGCGCACACGGCGGTTGCCAAGATGGTCGGTGACGTCACGATGTGCGCCACCCTCGTTCGCGAGAATCAGGTGACCAACAATTGCGGCGAGGTCTTCGCGCGTGAGGGTGCGCACCTCTGGCCCCGGGAGCTCGATGCCCATGCGCTCGGCGGTGTCGCTGAGGCGCTGGGTGAACTTGTA
>RGBZ01000212.1 GCA_009919365.1 bacterium | reverse complement strand
GTCGCGTAGCAGCTTGTTGTCTGGGGCGTTGGGGTGCGATCTTTATCGCACAAGTTGAATGGTGAGATCACCACGCCGAGACTCCCTACAGTAGAGCTCATCGAGGTTGATACTGTGCCTCCAGACACAATTCCTGTTGCGGAACCGGCTTCGTTTGAGATGGCGAGCGTTGCAACGTATGGACGGCTACTCAAGTCGGCTGGGCTCTCGAGGTCGTACCAGTTGCCAGGCATGGTTTCGCTCCCCAGCTCTGCGTTGCTCTTTTCGAGCCATGCCTGATCGGGCATGCCGTCGCAGTTGTAGTGGCCATAGGTGCTTCCCGCAGCATCTCGACATGGCCCCCAAGGATCCAAGTCAGTCGCGCGATTTGTGTTTTCAACGGCCGCCACCGGTGCGGCCGTTGGCAGCAGAAGTGCGACAGATAAGGCCAGGGTAGCGATGTGGGTTGCGTGGCGGCGCATGGTTCAACCTCCCATCACTGGGGGCTGCACACGCAGCCTGGCGGGCCCAGTTACATGGCGCCACGATACCCTCTCCTCCGCTGTTTTGGAAAGAGGGTTGGCTAGGTACATGTCCCATCTCCGCTACGCTGCCCTCTATGAGTTTTGATCCTCTTGGCCCAATGCATGCACAGCCGCGACTGGTCACCTTCATGACCGACTTTGGGCTGCGTGACCCATCTGCTGGCGTTCTCTCGGGCGTGGTGCTCGGGATCACCCCAGATGCGCGGACCCTTGACCTCACCCACGCAATCCCCCCGTACGACGTTGAGGCGGGGGCTGAGGCACTCGTTGAATCGCTCGTGCACCTACCGATTGGTGCGCATGTCGCCGTGGTTGACCCTGGCGTTGGCACGCAGCGACGACCGATCGCCATTCGCTGCGGTCGAGGGGATGTGTTGATCGGCCCAGACAACGGACTCCTGCTGCCGGCCGCGGCGGCGCTTGGCGGCGCGTTGGCGGCGGTGATCCTTGATGACGAACGCTGGTGGGGCTCAAGTCGTTCGCACACCTTCCACGGGCGTGATCTGTTTGCACCGGTAGCGGCCCACCTCGCGGCGGGGGTCCCCTTTGGCGACCTTGGCACGCCGATCTCCCCCAGCGACCTTGTTCCAGCGACCAAACTGCCGATTGAGATTGGTGACGGGGTGCTGCACACCTCGGTTCGCATCGTGGATGGCTTCGGCACGCTGGTGCTAACGGGCGACCGCCAGGCCATTGAATCGTCGATCGGTGCGCTGACCGCCGGTGAGCCGCTGAAGATCAGCGTCGGCGACAAGCAGCTGACCACCGTCTGGGCGAACCGTTTCGGCGACGTACCTGAGCAGGAACCCCTCTGCTACATCGATTCGGCTGGGCGGCTCGCCCTAGCGATCAATCGCGGCAGTGCCGCTGAGCGATATGGTGCAGTCCGCCGAACTCCAGTGGTGATTACCCGCGCATAGATCGGATTCCAGAGAGCACCCCCCTGCTATCCTTCCGCTCGTGGGGGCACAACGTCGACGGCGCGCCGCGCGCCGATCACCGCCCCACCGTCGCACTGACGCTGTGTCAGATCGTC
>RGBZ01000211.1 GCA_009919365.1 bacterium | reverse complement strand
GACCTACATTGTTCGACCCGGTGAGGTCGAGACGCTCTATGCCGATATGCCTGCCGACTTTGGGCTCGGCGGTGCCGTCGGGATGAAGCCGGTGACGCCCAAAACCGAGACGGCGCGCGAGCGCAAGGGGTGAGCAAACCAGCCCCCCACTGTGGGTGTTGTATTCCTACAACACCCGTGCTATTGTACTAATACAACAGCCCGCCGGGCTGGGTAGTGCAGGAGAGCATCATGCTTGAGCAGTGGGTTCCATTCGCAGCAGTCACGTTTATCGTGCTGTTGAGCTTCATCACCAATGTGGCGTTTGGATCAAAGGTCGCCGATTGGACAAATAGCGCGCCGATCGAGGTCAACATCCCCTGGAAGCGACCACGTCTCCTTGCCGGCAAGAGTCTCATAGTGCTCTGGTTCGTCACTGCATTTCTGTACATTGCGACACTGCCTGGAGCAATGGTCGTTGACGGGGTCGTGCTCCAGATCTCGTCGCTTCCGGCACTCCTCCTTTTGGCCGTGCTGACGGTTGCGGTGATCACGTACAAGCGATCACTTGCGCATCAGCCAAACGGCGCACTCGATGAGCGCGAGCGCGGGGTTCGCGACACCCTCTATCTGACCTCTTATCGGATCGTGGGCAGCATCCTTGCCGGAATCTTCCTTGCAGGATTCATGGCGAAGTTCATCGCCGAGCTCGAAGTCAACCTGGATTAGATCCCAACCGATACCGCTCTTGGAATCGTGGTAACGGCCGCCATGTTCCTCTGGGTGCTGCCGAGCCTGGTGCACGCATGGACCGATCCAATTCCAGATGAGGTGAGTGATGAGGTTCGCGATGGCTGGAAGACTGCAAAGCGCGAGATCAAGAGGGAGATCGCAAAGATCCGTAAGGATCTGCCTAAGAGCGAGAAGGCCGCACTGGCCGAGCTGCGCAAGGCAGATCGCAAGCTAGGCCGAACCCGCACCAAAAAGAAGACGGGTAAGCGCTCATGACCGGCAGAAAGTCAAGTGAGGATGCGCCAATCCCCAACCGCATCGCCGAGTTACGGGAGAAGGCCAAGTTGAGCCGCATCGAGCTCGCCGAGCGCATTGGGGTCAACTCTCAAACAATCGGGTATCTGGAGCGCGGCGAGTACAACCCCTCGCTTGCCCTTGCATTCCGGTTCTCTGAGCTCTTCGGACTACCAGTCGAGAAGATCTTTGTGCGCAAGGAGAAGCGACGAGGAGGCTCAGCGATCAAGCGCTGAACTGCACCTCGGCGGTCGGCACAACCTTCGCCGTTCGGCCAGGCGCCGACTGAAAGCCCCAGTACATGTTGGTGTGCTTGATGATCACGTCGGGAGGTGGCGCACCCCACTCGCTCATGTCTTCGGTGGTGTGGGCGTCGCTGACGAGCGTCACGTCATAGCCACGGGTGAACGCACCATGAATGGTTGAGCGAATACAGGCGTCGGTCTGTGCGCCAACCACCACAAGGTGGCCGACCTTCGCAGCAGCAAGAGCCGCCTCTAGATCAGTCGCCTCAAATGAATCGCCGTAGAGCTTGTGCACCAGGGGTTCGCTCTC
>RGBZ01000022.1 GCA_009919365.1 bacterium | reverse complement strand
CACCTTTGCGCGGGTTCTTACGATCCGTCGCCAAATCGTAGAGGTCATTGATGCCGTAGAGATACAGGTTGTACGCAATCCCCCACCAGAGCAGCAGCGGCAAGAACCACGCACCAACGGCCTCCCCTGCGCCGGCTGCAAGAGCCCCGCCCGCAAACGGGAGCGCCGTATTGATCCATGAGACCGGACGTGATGCCAAGAACACGCGCCACCAGCGCCCACCTGTTGCACGTGCTGCAGCTGTGAGCCGCACCGCAATGAGTGCAAACGCGGTTGCATAGAGGAGGTCCTCAATCGGCGCAACGCCCACCATCACGCCAGAGCGTGGCGCACTCGCATAGTGAAAGAGCCCCGCCGCGCACATGATGTTGTCGAACACGAGCGTAAGGAGCAGAAAGGCTCCAACGCTTCGGCGGCTTTGCGTGCTGCGTGCAAGGAGCGGTCCTGCAACGAACAGGGCCCCAGCCGCGAGTCCTACGACTGCTGCCGTGTACTCACCGCCGATTCCGGCAGTGCCCGCTGCAACGGCAACTCCGACGCCGAGCACAATCCCGGCGCCGATTCGGCGCGCGGTCAGCGGTGACGCTTGACCCCGCTCACGGGTTCTGCCGATGCCCATGAGCACCACGACGAGACCGGCGAGCGCTGCGAGGAGCGCAGCCTCTTCGATTGGGAGTCCTGCATCAAGCGCTCCCCGGCCCGGGAGCATCAAGAGCGTTGACGAGAGTGGTGTTGCGAACCAGCCGCGCCAAATGCCAACGGCGTCAACCAACAGGAAGATCACCGTGGTGAGTGCGGTCACTGGCAGCAGCACGTGGCGCGTCACTGGGAGGTTGAAGCGCAGGACCAACCCTCGAACACCGATGACGGAAAGCCCGATCAGGGCAAGGTAGGCCGCGCCCATCACCGCGTTCGTGCCGTGCGCCGATACGTGATCAGCGAGATCGCCGCGAGGGTGACGCAGAAGAGAAGTGCCGCCAAGATCCAGAAGCGCTCTGGATAGAGCTGCACGAGGCGGTCGGTCGCCGGATTGAAGGTCCACGTCCCTGCGGCAAAGAAGAGGCCGTGGAAGAACGAGAAGGTCGCATCAAAGGCGAGCGCAAAGGCGGCAGCTGCGGCCAATGCGCCGCCAGCGATGAGCAACGCGCCGTCACGCGCTGCCGCGCGCAACCAGGTGCGCCGACGCAGTCGGGCGAACCCTAGGAGTAGCAGCCCGCCAACACCCGCTCCGAGAACCATCCGGAGTAGCCCACCAACGTCGACGAGGTGCGCCCGCTCTCCAGCGGAGAGGAGCGGGACATCGCCGAGCGAGGCATCGAAGGCGCCGTCGGTGAGGAGGTCGCCCACCAGGCCCGCCGCAAGAGGCGGCGGAAGGACTTCACGCGTCTGCGAGTACCTGCCCCTGCTCCCACCACGAGCGGAGGGAGAGCGGGTCAGGGAGCGGCAGCCCAAGTGTCTGTGCGGTCGCACGTACGCCAGCTTCAAACTGCTCCCACGGCGCCGCAGCAAGGGTCTCAACGCCCCCATAGCCCGCCTGCGCCAGGAGTTCATGCTCAGCAGGCCCGAGGAATGCGAGGTTCAAGAGGAGGGCCTCATCTCGCCACTCCGCCACGTCCGCGGTCGAGGCGTCCGTCTGGTCGGCCAGCGTTTGGCGGCGGGTGGGGGTCTCGGTACGCTCGAGCAGGAGGCCAGTGGTGAAGATCCCATGGGCCTCAAGGCGGGCCAAGTGAACCGGCTCGATGCGCGTGAGCTGTGTGATGGCTGGCATGGATCCCCCTTTCGCTCCACCGCAGACTAGCGCCTTCAGGGTGGACTGTGGAACTTCCGATTTGTTACAGGATTCTGTAACAGTTGCGCAATTCGGCCAATTATTACGAATTCGCAACATCTTGCCCAGAATTTGGGATACTTGTCCACAGCGACCCGAAGAGGTCGCAGAAGCAATAAGGGAGGTCCATTGATGAGCGCAGCAGATGCCTATCAGTTGGTCTACAACTTCATGTCCCTCGCCATCGCGGCGATGGGCGCAAGCTTCTTCTTCTTCGTCTCCGCACGCGGAGCTCTGAAGGAGGGGAACCGGATGGCGGTCACGCTTTCGGCCACGGTTGTGCTGATCGCGTTCTACCACTACATCCGAATCTTCGACTCGTGGGTTGCCTTCGGCACCTCGGGCGGAGCCGTTCCGTTCAACGAGGCTTACCGATACGTGGATTGGCTCCTCACGGTGCCACTCCTTGTTGCGGAGTTGATCCTCGTCCTCAAGCTCGACAAGAAGCTTGAGAGCACCCTGATCAAGCGCAACGTGCTCTATGCGTTCTTGATGATCGCAACGGGCTACGTCGGCGAGATGACGAACATCACGTCGGTTGACTTGGCCTCGCCGCGCACCATCTGGGGCGCGATCAGCTCAGTCTTCTTCGTCCTGATCCTCCGCGACCTGTTCGGCGGCATCGATGCCTCGATCAAGAAGCAGAGCAAGGACATCCAGGGGATCTTCAAGATCCTTCGCGTCGTGCTTATTGCGACGTGGGGCGTCTACCCAATCGCCTATCTGCTCCCAGCAATTTCGGGCAACCTCGGCCTTACGGCCCAGGACGGCCTCGTGCTGAAGCAGGTCGGATACACGATTGCCGACATCCTGGCCTTTTCTATTGGTCAACGTTGTGGTCGGGGCGACTGGATTCGAACCAGCGACCTCTTGCACCCCATGCAAGCGCGCTACCAAGCTGCGCTACGCCCCGAGTGGGTCCAAAGTTTCGGCAGTGTATCAGGAAGGCTAGCGCCACTCCCCCGCTGGTGATCGGCCCAGCAGCGCGCGCGCGAGCACCTCAATCGTTGTTCCACCATCCAGCGCGGCAACAACGGCGGCTGTGATCGGCATCTCCAGTTTGTGCGCAGCTGCAAGTTGCAGGGCACCGTGCGCTGTACCAATCCCCTCTACCGTTGCGCCAATCTTGTCCACTGCAGCCTGCACGCTCATGCCGCTCGCGAGGAGCGCACCGAGCTTTGCATTGCGCGAACCGGTGTTTGAAGAGGTGACAACGAGGTCGCCAACGCCAGCAAGTCCGCAGGCGGTCTCTGTGCGGCCGCCACACGCTTCAGCAAGGCGTGCCATCTCTGCAACACCGTACGGCGGCTGCGGGCATCCCAGCCGCAATCTCGCTGGCAAGGTTGGGACCAGACAAGACGGCGAGGCGCTCCGAATCTGCCCCTGCAGCGATCAGCAGTTCTGAAGGCCGAGCGCCGTTCAGCGACAACCCTTTTGAAGCGATGACCATAGGTGCCTCTCTGGCAGCTTGGACGATCAGCTTGGCTGTCGCTGGGTCCAACTCTGTGGAGGGGATGGTCACCACGTAGGTATCTGCGTCGTCCAAGGCAGCGAGCGGCTCGGTTGCGCTGAAGATGTTGATGGCGGTTGGGATCGCCACGCCAGGGAGTCGACGCGTGTTGATACGCGCGCTGCGCAGGAGCGCGGCCTCGTCAGGAGTTCGCGCGAGAAGCTCCCCTGCTCCTGGCTCCAGAGGAGCGCCAAGGCGGTTCCCCATGCACCTGCGCCGAGAATGCGGGTAGTGCTCATGCGCGTGTGGCTGGCTTCGCCTTTGCCGGTGCCCGTTTCGTTGGCTTCGAGGAGCGTCCGCGTTCTCGCCCCTCTTCGGCCTCTCGCTCTCGTACCACGACGCGGATTGGTGTCCCCATGAGTGGGTACTTGTCGCGGATCTGGTTCTCTAGGAAACGCTGCCAGGTGAAGTGCACCTGGGCGGCGTTTCGTGCGAAGACTACGAAGGTTGGAGGTGGTGTCGAGGCCTGAGCGGCGTAGAGGATCTTTGGGCGCTTGCTGCCGCTGTGCGCTGGCTCTTGACGGGCGACCGCCTCAGCGACCAGGCGGTTCAGCACGCCCGTCGGGATACGCAAGTTCCGTGCGTCGGCTGCGGCAACCGCAGCGTCAAGCACCTTGGTGGCGCGCAACCCAGTCACTGCAGAGATCGAGACGAGCGGAGCGAAGTCAAGGAATGGTGCCTGGCGGCGAAGCTTCCCTTCGATCTCGTCGAAGGTGAAGCCGTCTTTTTCAATGAGGTCCCACTTGTTCAGCACCAGCACGAGACCCTTCCCTGCGTCGATGACGGAGCCAGCGATATGTAGATCCTGGGCCTGCAAGCCCGTGGACGCGTCAATGAGGAGCAGCGCGACATCAGCGCGATCAAGCGCGCGCACTGAGCGCACTGTGGCCCACTTATCGGCGGATGGGCCGGAGGCGACCTTGCCACGCTTGCGAATGCCTGCGGTGTCGACAAGGGTGATCTGACGCCCTGCGTGCAGCAGCGTCTCGTCAATGGCGTCGCGCGTTGTGCCAGCCTCAACATAGGCGCTGCCCGCATC
Source organism: bacterium (assembly GCA_009919365.1). Next base: position 6,334 of record RGBZ01000022.1, on the reverse strand, counting down.
TTCTGGAAGGGCTTCGAGTCGCTCAACAATGACGTCGAGCAGGTCGCCCGAACCGATCCCGTGTTGAGCGCTCACCGTATGCAGGCGATCAAAGCCGAGAGCAGAGAACTCCTGCGCTGCACGATCGCGTTCAATATTGTCCGCCTTATTCGCCACCAAGATGATTGGCTTGCCGCTACGGCGTAGTAGCTGCGCCACCTCGGCGTCGCCAGGGTTCGGTCCTGTGGCGGCGTCGACCAGCAGCAGAATGAGGTCGGCGGCATCCACGGCGATGCGAGCCTGATCCTGGACCCCAATCTCAATCGGATCACCTACGGCGGGCTGCATGCCGCCCGTGTCCACCACACGAAAGCGCATCCCATTCCACTCGACGATGCCGATGAGTCGATCGCGCGTTGTACCGGCGCGATCTTCAACAACCGCCCGCCGTTCACCAACAAATCGATTGAAGAGGGTACTCTTCCCGACGTTTGGACGCCCAACGAGCGCTACAAGTGGCAGCCGACGCGGTGAAGACTCAGCTTCGGCTTCGGCCTCGAGCTCTTCCTCACTCATGCTGGCGTACCACTGGTAATCGAGGTAGTGCGATATTGCGGCGTGGCGGCGGCCTCCAGGGCAGCTCGTGCAATCGCTGCCGCATTCGTGCGGACGTGATCAGTGCCTCCAAGCTCGGCGATCTTGAGCGCGACGCGCTCAAGATCCTCAATGGGGGTGCTGGTCCCGCCGGTGATGCCAACGGTGTGCACGTTTTCGAATAGGGCGGGTTCAGCGAGGCCCTGCGCAGATTCGATCTGCACCGCGCGAGTGCCACCGATCTCACAGAGGCGCGTGAGCTCTTTCGTGTTGGCGCTCCGGCTACCGCCCACCACGATCATCAGTTGAACCTCACGGGCGATCGCAATGGTGTCCTCTTGGCGGCGAATGGTTACGGGGCATACCGTATTGATCACCTTGAGCTCATGGCAGCGCGACACAAGGAAAGCGGCGAGGCGTTCAAACTTCCACGGGGGTTGGGTGGATTGGGTGATCAGGGCCATGCGCTTGCGCCGCGGAATGGTAGCCCAGTCCTCCTCTTCATCAACCAGGATGGCGTCGGGGGCGAACCCGAGGAGGCCGACAACCTCTGGATGATTTGGCGTGCCGAGGAGAACGATCTCGTACCCCTCTTCGACGAGTCGCGCGAGTTCGCGATGCTCCTGCGTCACCCAGGTGCAGGTGCCGTCGATTACCTCGAGGCCGCGCTCTGCTGCACGACCGAGCACCTCGGGGGTCACCCCATGTGCACGAATCACGACGGCGGTCCCCGACGCGACCTCATCAAGGTGGTCAACGTTCTCAATCCCGCGGGCGCGTAGATCGGCGATCAGCCCCTCGTTGTGGACGACATGCCCCAGGGTGTGGGTTTCTTTTCCAGAGGCACGGGCGATCTTGGCCTTATCAATTGCCTCACGGACGCCATAGCAGACGCCTGTGCGCTTCGCGATGACAATGTTCTCGACGCTTCCCATGCGGGCATTATCGCCCACCCCGCCCCTAGGGCCGATTCGCCTCAGGGAGGAGGGCTGCAACAGCATCGTGAATGGCGCCGCTCACCGCGGCGAGCTCGGGTCGGGACCCCTCAGCACGCGGCATCACCACCGGATCCCCAATCGTCAGCGTGACGCGAGGGACGCGTCGTGGGATCAGCGAGCCCTTCCGCCAGAGACCGTCCGTGCCCGTGACCGCGACCGGCAGGACTGGGACACCACTTCGCAGCGCGAGGAGGGCCGCTCCATCGCGAAAGGGGCGCAGGATGCCGTCAGGCGATCGTGTCCCCTCTGGGTAGATCCCAAGGATACGCCCCTCGCTGAGGATCCGCTCGGCGAGGCGGAACGCTTCAAGATCGGCCGCCCCGCGCCGCACCCCAAAGACCCCATTCACTCGCAGGAACCAGCCGACCAGCGGCCAACGCATCGCCTCCGCCTTCCCCATCCAGGTCATCGGACGGCCGGTTGCGGGGGTGAGCCAACAGGCGAGTAGGACAGGATCGACCCACGAGATGTGGTTCGAGGCGAGCAGTACGGGTCCAGTTCCTGGGATGCGCTCGAGACCCTTCACCGCGATCTCACCCGCCAGACGCTGCATCGCCCAGCGACCGAATCGCTCCGAGAGCCGCATGCCGAGCGGAATCTGCTCCGCTGTCATCGCGCGACCTTGCGTGCCTCAGCGACGACCCGCTCCACCACATCAGAGAGATCCATCGAATCGGTGTGAATGGTGATGGCATCAGCAGCCGGAACGAGTGGGGCGATGGGGCGAGCCCGATCCTCGGCATCTCGCGCAATGAGGCTCGTCAAAATTGCTTGATGCTCTGCGGAACCAACGACATACCCGCGCTGCAAGGCACGCCGGCTGGCCCGAGCCTCCGCAGTCGCATCAAGGAAGATCTTGCACTCTGCATCGGGGAGGACCACGGTACCTATGTCGCGACCAGCAAGCACCGATCCGCCGCGAGCTGCGACGTTTCGCTGTACAGCACGAAGGGCATCACGGACGCTCGAGATCGATGCGACGGCTGGAACATAGAGTTCAACGTCGGCCGCTTCTAATTGTGAATCTGTCAGGGAGAGACCGCCAATCACCATGGTGAAACGAGAGCCGCTCCCCTGCGCATCGGTTGCGTTGGCTAACTCCGTCAGGTCGCGGCGAACCTGTTCATGTGCAGCGCCAGCAACATCAGCAGCCGTTGTCGGGGCAGTAAACCAGCCAAGATCGATGGCGCGTCGGGTAATCGCCCGATAGAGCAGGCCTGTGTCGAGAAAGCCCATGCCGAGCTCTTCTGCAACGAGTCGACCGACGCTGCTCTTTCCACTTGAAGCTGGACCGTCAATGGCGATACGCATTACGCGCTCGTTGGGGCACTTGGTCGGGCTTTGCTCTTTGGTGCCGCGACAAGCGCACGCGTGAGCTCCTGGCGTTCGGATTCGGTGATGAGGCGTAGCTCACCCGGGGTCAGCCCTCCGAGGCGGACTGGGCCATATCCGACACGGATCAGACGAAGCACGGGGTGACTGATTGCGCCGTAAAGACGGCGCACTTCATGGTGTCGTCCCTCCCCGATGGAGATAAAGCTCCACTGGCCTGGGTCCATGTCGCCACCGCGTACATCTTCTGGAAGGTCATCGTCACGATGCACGCCGCGTGCCTCGATGGCGTGTGCCCAGCCATCGGTGAGCCGTATACCGGCGCGCAACCGCTGAAACTCGCTCTCCCCCACCATGGCCTTCGTTGCTGCGGCATACGCGCGTCGTAAACCGGCACGAGGGTGCGCGAGGGGCGAAACGACGCGCCGCTCATCGGTCAGAAGCAGGAGCCCTTCACTCTCGCGGTCAAGTCGTCCAATGGAAAGCATGCGTGCGGCGCGTTCGGCGCCAAGGGCCGGCGTTAGAGCTTGTGGCAAGGTCACCGTGGCGTATGGGTCAGCGTGTGTAGTCGTCACACCAACTGGCTTGTACCAGGCATACACATCGGCGCTCCCCAGAGCATCCCCGCTCTCCGAAGAGGGGCGTGGCTTCGCAGCAAGTGCTTTGCCATCCAACTCAAGAGGGGCCATCGCATCGAGGCGCTCCCCGAGGGTTACCGCGCGTCCGGCCGTCGTGACCCGATGCCCAGCAATGGCCGTGTCGGCCCCGCGACGAGAGAGGCCAGAGCGTTCCGCAACGAGAACGTTGACGCGAATCAGATCAGTCAGTTGCTGCATCCTCTTGCGCAGGGGAGCTCGGAGCGTCGGAATCAGCATCGGCTTCGTCGCTTCGCTCCGCAGCAGCGTCTGGTGCTTCACTGCGCAAATCCATGTGACGAAGCGCCTCGGCATCACCTTCGAGCGCTGGCAGATCAGCTAGCGAGCCGAGGCCGAATCGGCGGAGGAACTCAAGCGTTGTTGCATAGCGAATCGGCCGCCCGGCGGTTTCCAGGCGACCGGCCTCTTCAATGAGCCCTCGCTCAAGGAGCACGCGAAGGGCGTAATCGGCGTCAACGCCACGAATCTCTTCGATGCCGCCCTTCGTGACCGGTTGGCGATAGGCGATGACGGCGAGCGTTTCAAGTGGGGCCGCTGTTAGGTCAGAGCCGCCTGTGCCAACCCAGGCGAGCACCGCTCGGGCCTGTTCCGCGCCGCTAGCGAGCTGCAGCTCGTCCCCGTGGGTGATCAGGGTGATGCCGCGTTGTGCGAGGGCGGCAGTGAGCGCTGTTACGAGGCGATCGAGATCGGCCTTTGAGGCTTCAAGAAGCTTCGCAGCCTCTCGCCGAGTGATCGGACGATCAACAACGAAGAGGAGTGCCTCGAGATCTTCAACTGTCGCCACCCACGGCGCTGCGGCTACGCTCTCTCCCTCAGTGCTCATTCGCTCACCCCCTGCAGAATTGTGATTGGTCCCCAGAGCGCATCTTGACGCACCTCGACCTCTCGACGCTTGGAGAGCTCCAAGAGTGCCAAGAATGTCACCGCGATGAACGATCGATCCTGGCGGTCGCCAAGGAGGGTCTCAAGGTCTACCCCCACTAGGCCGTTGAGGCGCACCGCCTCACGGATGGCCGCGATTCGGTCGCCAATGGAAACCTTTATGCCCACTGGGGCGGTCGCGAGAGCAGCGAGCGGCTTGCGGCGAAGGGCGATGCGCCCCATGGCGCGATGGAGGCGCTTTGGGTCGGACTTCGTTGGAACGATGGGCTCAACGGGGGCAGCCTTCGGGCCAGGGAGTTGGCGCGTCGGCGGTTCGCGATACCAGAGCGGCTGCATCAGGCGATCGCCCAAGACCCGCGCCGCATCACGGAAGACCCGGTAACGCAGTAGTCGAATGCGCAGTGTGTCGGCCTCATCCTCGACGTCAAGATCATTCACGAGGTCTGGCGCAGCCGCGATCGGGCGTGGCAGGAGTGCGCGGCTCTTCAGCACAATGAGCTGCGCCGCCACGGAAACGAACGACGAAAGTGTCTCTAGTCGATCATCAGGAATATCGGCGAAGTAGCGCAGGAACTCATCGGCAAACCCAGCGAGTGGGACCCGGCGGACATCCAACTCATCGCGCTCAATGAGGGCGAGCAGAAGACCATACGGTCCGCTGAACTCCCCAAGAGCGACATAGGAGCGGGAACGCCCAAAGAGTCCGCCTTGCTCGCGCCGGAAGATGACACCCTCAATATCAGGGACCGATGGATCTGGAAGCTCAAAGCCTTCTGCGATGCCGCGGACACTCATCGCGGCAGACCACTATCCAAATCTAGAAGCAGGCGGGCGCGGGCATCGATTCCCGTTGACCTACGTTGTGGCGTGATGTGCGATTCTTGGCGGGCGAGCTCGCGCAAGATCGCGATCGTGCCCCGCGGCGCACCAAGTTTTTCCGCGAGCTTCGGCGCAGCCGATGCGTGTCGGCGCAACGTTTGTCGCGATTGCGCGAACGGGCCGCGTGCGCTCCGTGTGACCGGTGAGCCCTCAAGAACATGCAGCACACGGGGCAATAGGCCGACCTGCCCCTTCGGGAGGTCATGGAGTAGCGCTGCAAGTTGGTCATCGGGCTTTGCGCCAAGACGGCGCAGACGCGCCGCCGTGCGCGTTGCAGAGGCCTGATCGGCGGGGTGTGCCGCGGCAAAGGCTTGACGGGCACGCGGTGTCGCTCGGATGGCTCGGAGATGCGCGTCGCCCTCGGCGCCGACAGAGGCAACGAGGCCGAAGCGAGCTACCTGCTGACGGCCAACCGCCGTGAGGTGAGCAAGGACCTGCCAGAGTCGGTGGGTACGAATTATCACGTTCACACCTGAATCCTACCGCCTTGCAGGCTGCTTAGGCCCTCGGGTGGGCCTTCCGATATGAATCCCGCACGTGGCTCCCAAGGAGGTGGGTGTAGAGCTGGGTCGTTGCGATATCCGCATGTCCGAGTAGTTCCTGCACGACGCGGAGGTCGGCCCCGCCATCGAGGAGGTGCGTCGCAAACGAGTGGCGCAGCGTATGGGGGTGGATCTCACGTCCGAGATTTGCCGCCACGGCCGCAGAGCGAATCGCAGACCACGCCGACTCCCGTCGTAGCCGCACACCACCGCGCGCGAGTCGCCAGCATTCGCGACGTGAAGCGTGTTTCCGCGGATCACGAGCGCGCACGCCGTCGTGCCGTCCTCGCCCCCCGTCGCCATGTACTCGTCGTTGGTGATGTGGAAGCTCTGGCGCAGACCCTCACCAATGTCGCCCGCCACAAACTCCGGCGTCTCCATCAACGTCAGATGAAGCTTCGTGTTCATCGGGCGCTGGTCGATAAAATGGACTTGAAGAAAGTCAGCACCGATACCAGCGACGCCAAACAGC
>RGBZ01000210.1 GCA_009919365.1 bacterium | reverse complement strand
AAGATCGCCGTCTTCTTCCGCTCGAAGGTTGGCATTCCAACCACGGTGATTGGCCTCCCAGAGACCGATCGCGCTGGCGCCGACCTTGCCCCTTCGGCACTTGCACCGACGATCGCCGGCCTCAACGCGGCAGATCTGATCTTCCTAGGGCCAGGCTCCCCGTCGCGCGCGCTCCGTCGCTGGGGAGGCACGCCCATCGTTGAGCAGCTCATCGCGCGCATTCAGAACGGCGCCACGCTGATCACATCATCGGCTGCGGCAGCCGCATCTGGTCGCTGCACCATCCCGGTCTACGAGATCTACAAGGCCGGCACGAACCCGGTCTGGCTTGATGGCCTCGACATCATGGGTGCACTTACCGGTCTCGCGGTTGCGATCGTTCCTCACTGGAATAACAATGAGGGCGCGACGCACGACACCTCGCGCTGCTTCATCGGTGAAGGCCGCCTGCAGCAGTTAGAGCGCGCTCTTCCAGACGGCGCCGCGATTCTTGGCATTGACGAGCACTCCGCGCTGACCATCGACCTTGGCGCGAACAGCGTCACCGTTGGCGGCAAGGGGGCGGTGACGATTCGGATCCCAGGCATTGGCGAAACGGCGATGCACAGCGGTGCAACAGAGTCACTCTCCGCATTCGCTGCACGATTCGGCGCCGCAGCCGGCGCGCCACGCGCCGCCCTCCCAGCCGCCGAAATCCTCCTCTCGGCTCCCGTTTCGGCGCCTGGGGTGGATGTGAGCAGCGCCGTGGAGCAGATGATTGCCCTTCGTGCCACCGCTCGTGCCGAGCGCCGATTTAGTGATGCAGACGCTCTCCGCACAGCGATCGAAGCACTTGGTGTGGAACTCGTTGATGAGCCAACTGGTGCGCGCTGGAGCCTTCGCGCTTAGCGAAGAAAGCTAGAGCCAATCGCGCCAATCCGGCGCTGCAGCCAGCTCGGCATTAGTCCTAGAAACCGCGCCGAGATCGCATTCATCCAACCCGGAACCACAACGGCGCGCCCATCGCGCAGTGCTTCAAGAGCAACGCGCGCAACCATATCCGCTGAGGTAAGGAGAAAACTTGGCACGCCCGAGCTCTGACTGAGGCCACCGCGCTCCTGAAATCCGGTGGGGGTGAATCCAGGTGCGACGCAGGTGACTTTAACGCCAAAAGGTTTCGCCTCTTCGTGTAAGGCAAGCGTAAAGCTACGGATGTACGCCTTTGTGGCCGCGTAGGTCGTGAAGCCGGGAAACGGCAGAAAAGAGGCAAGCGATGAGACATTCAGGATTGCACCGCGCTTCCTCGACGCCATTGCTACGAGTGCGGCTCGTGAGAGCAGGGTGACCGCCACGACGTTGACAGCGATCTCATTCGCCTCTCCAGATCCGTCAAGTTCCGTGATCTTGCCGAATCGTCCATAGCCGGCGTTGTTCACAAGGATTTCAATTGGTCGAGCTTCATCGGCAATGCGGGCTTCAACCTTCGTCACGTCGGTACTCAGAGAGAGGTCGGCGACAATCGTTTCGCTCGCGGCGCCAGCGGCTGCGGCAAGCGCAGCGACACGCGCCAACTCATCACCGCGT
>RGBZ01000209.1 GCA_009919365.1 bacterium | reverse complement strand
GTAGCTCAGTGGATAGAGCGTTAGGTTGCGGACCTAAAGGTCGTGGGTTCGAGTCCCGCCGGGCGCACCATTCCCCCTCCATCCGTATAGTTCAGCCATGAGTCGCGTCGCAGTTCTCGGCCTAGGCACGATGGGCGCCCCGATCGCTGGGCACCTCGCCGCCGCTGGGCACAGCGTGCAGGCATGGAATCGCGGCACACACCGCTCCGCACCCGCGGGGACCACACAACACACCGCACTCACCGACGCCCTCACCGGCGTCGATGCTGTCGTGCTCTCCGTCTCCGACACGCCCGATGTTGAGGCGCTGCTACTTGGCACACCAGGCCAGCCCGGCGCCATCGACCTGCTGAAGTCGGGGGCAATCGTCATTGACACCAGCACCATCGCCCCGCGCGCGACGCGCGAGGTGGGGGAGCTGCTCGCCGCGAAGGGGATCCTGCTGGTTGATGCCCCGGTCAGCGGTGGCAGCGAAGGCGCACAGAAGGGAACGCTCACCGTCTTCCTCGGCGGCAGCAGTGACGCGGTCAGCGCAGCACGTCCGTATATAGAGACGTTCGCGAAAACGATCACGCACCTCGGCCCGCTCGGTTCCGGGCAAGTCGGCAAGGCGGTCAATCAAATCGTGATCTCGGGGGCGTACCTCTCGCTCGCTGAAGGGATCCTCGTTGGTCAAAAGGCGGGGCTGGACCCGCAGACGCTCGTCACCGCACTGAGCGGTGGCTCGGCGCGCTCGTGGGCGCTTGAGAACCGCTGGGAGCGCATGGCGAACGACACCTATCCGCTCGGCTTCAAGGTGGCGCTCCACCGCAAAGACCTTGGCATCGCCATTGGCCTCGCCGATGAGCTGAATGTGCCGGTACCAACGGCCATGCTCGTCGCTCACCTTGAGGATGAACTGATCAAAACGGGCCACGCCGACGACGACATCTCAGCGTTGGCACGACGCCTGCGTGACATCGCCAACGAGATCGACCCGGCGTGAGCGCCGATCGCGACGCCATCCTCACCGCGCAATACGTAGCACTGACGACCTATCGTCGCGACGGCACCGCCGTCACCACTCCAGTCTGGGCGGCGGCAGAGGGGGAGAGCCTCTACCTCTTCACCAACGCGCGAGCCGGCAAGGTGAAGCGCCTGCGCAATAGCAGCCGTGCCGCCGTTGCCCCCTGCACCGCGACCGGCACGCTCACGGGCGCACAGCTCCCAGCCGAAGCGTTCAACCTCGCCAGCGACCAAATGCCGAAGGTGTGGCGTCTCCTTACGAAGAAGTACGGCGTGGCCGTGCGCCTTTTTAGGGCCTATGACCGTGCCCGCGCGCTCCTGCGCATGCAGCCCAGTGCTGGCATTGAGGTTCGGCTCACCCCTTAATCGGCTATTCTCCGCCGTGGAAAGGTGGCCGAGTGGTTGAAGGCACCGCTCTCGAAAAGCGGCAGGTTAATAGCCTCGTGGGTTCGAATCCCACCCTTTCCGCCACCAGCTGATCGGCGCAGCGCGAACGGTCATCACGGAGAGGTCGCCTAGTGGTCTATGGCGCCGCATTGGAAATGCGGTTTGGGGGTAAC
>RGBZ01000208.1 GCA_009919365.1 bacterium | reverse complement strand
CGATGAGCGCCAAGTTTGCCGCGTTCAGCATGATCTCCACGCACATGAAGAGCACGATGACATTGCGACGCGTCACCAGCCCCACCGCACCAATGGTGAAGAGGGCTGCGCTCAGCAGCAGGTAGTGTTCGAGGGTAAGCGACATCAGAGCCTCCGCTTCGCCACGACGACCGCGCTCACGATGCCGATGAGCAGCAGGAGCGAGACCAGCTCAAAGGGCAGCAGGTGGGTGGTCATCAGCGCCCGTCCAATCTGCTGCGCGGTGCCGAACGAGACCGGGACATCTGCCGGGAAGTTGGCGGTCGCGTTGCGGTAGCTCATGAAGCCGGCGCCAATCGAGACCGAGACGACCGCCGCCGCAAAGATGCCCAACAGCGGCGCGATGCTGAACGTGCGCTTGCCGAGCTCCTCGTCGCGCTGGTTGAGCAGCATGAGGACGAAGAGGAAGAGCACCATGATGGCGCCCGCGTAGACCAGGATCTGCACGATCGCCATGAAGTTGGCGTGCAGCAGCACATAGTTGCCGGCCAGGAAGAAGAAGGCCGCCACCAGCGAGACCGCGCTGTTGACCGGGTTGCGGCTCAGCACCACGCCGGAGCAGCCCGCGATGGCACCGAGTGCGAAGAGATAGAAGAGGACTTGTTCCACGGTCATGCGGGCAGACCTCTCACCAGGCGGGGTAGGTGCATCGCCCCTGCTCAACATGGGCGATGAACTCGTCGGGGAACTGACGGAGATAGGCGCCGATCGACATGCCGACCGCGTCGCCGAAGGGGCAGATGGTGTTGCCGCGGATGTTGTTCACGATGTCGAGCAGCTGGTCGACCTCGGCACGCTTGGCGCCGCCGGCCTCGATGCGGTCGAGAATCTTGGAGACCCAACCCGTACCTTCGCGGCAGGGGGTGCACTGGCCGCACGACTCGTGATGGTAGAACCGGGCGATGCGCGCCGCGATGCGGACCACGCAGACGGTGTCGTCCATGACGATGACGCCGCTCGTGCCTGCCATCGTCTCGAAGGGCTTCTCTTTGAGCGCGTCGAAGTCGTGCTTCACGTCGAGCTGATCGGCCCTGAGCACGGGGCAGGAGGTGCCGCCGGGGATGACCGCGCGGATGGTTCGGCCGTCGAGCGGGCCGCCGCCGTAGAGGTCGCTGAAGACAACGTCGCGGAGCGAGATGCCGTTGGGGACCTCGTAGGTGCCCGGACGCTTCACCTTGCCCGAGATCTGCACGATCTTGGGGCCGCCGTTCTTTTCGGAGCCCTGCGCCGCCCACCACTCCGCGCCACGCTCGATGACGAGCGGTACACAGGCGATGCTCTCCACGTTGTTCACCACAGTGGGGCATCCGAAGACGCCGACCACAGCCGGGAAGGGGGGCTTGAGGCGAGGCTGGCCCGTCTTGCCCTCGAGCGACTCGATGAGCGCCGTCTCTTCGCCGCAGATGTAGGCGCCCGCGCCGCGGTGCACGTAGATGTCGAAGTCGAGGCCGCTGCCCTGGATGTTCTTGCCGAGCAGGCCGGTCGCGTAGAGTTCGGCGATGGCCGCCTCCATGCGCTGCGCCGCAAGAACCAGCTCGCCGCGCACGTAG
>RGBZ01000207.1 GCA_009919365.1 bacterium | reverse complement strand
GATGCCGAGGAGGGCGGCCATGCGCGACGAGCCGCTCTGGTTGACGATCTTGGCGGCGCGCTCGGCGGTGAGGCCGTGCGTTTGGATCTGGCTTGGGCTCGAAAGGCGCGGCACTGGCGTGCTCACCTTTTCGCTCGGCACGGGGAGCTGCTTCTCGTCGCTCATTTAAATGCACCCCGTGGCGGCACGTGGCGCTTCGATCCCAGGCGAGCCGAGCGCGAGCGGCACGGTGCCAAGGTTGATCTTGCCAGTGTCGAGCGTCAGCACGCCGTCGTTGTCGACCACTGCAGCGAAACGGTCCATACCGCGTGCGGCTGGGCCGAGCCCTTCGGCCTTGGTGCCGAGTCGGTCGTAGCGGCTGCCGTGACAGGCGCACTCCAGCCAATACGTCTTAATGCACGGGTTCGGCTTGCAGCCGAGGTGTGGGCAGCGCTGATAGAGCGCACGAACGTTGAGCGCCGAGCCATCGCCCGTCGCATCTTCGCCGGGCACGAACTCTTGGCGGTTCGGATCAACCAACATGATGACAACATGATGAAGGCGCGCGCGTCCTGGACGTAGGCTGGGTAGCCCTCTTTAATTGGCAGGCCGGCATTTGCGTCGATCAACGACTTCAGTGTGCCGACGCGAATCTTGCCGCCGAAGCCGCCCTCAAGGTTTGGCCAAAGAAAGCCAAGCGTGCCAGCGGTGACTTCGAGCAACCAAAGGCCGAAGCCTGCGCCGATCGTGGTGCGAAGGAGTCGGCGTCGCGAGATCCCCTTGACCTCCTCGTGGCGCAGCGCCTTAATGGTTTGCGCGGTGAGGGCCTTCGGCTGGTCGCTCGGCTCAACGCTGTAATGACTCACTGCCCTCCTCCGATCACAAGCTAAAGAAGAAGCCGGTCGACCACGGCAAGATAAATGAGTAGCCAGGCCCGCGGAAGAAGATGCCGATGAAGGTCACCGCGAGACCAACGGCCCAGAGCACAGAGAAGAGTGTGACCTCCAACTTGCGCTCAGATGGCTTGGTGCTGTGGAGGTTTCGGCGATCAAGATATGGAATCAGCGCCGAGCCAATGAGTACTGCGGCTGGCGTCAGTGCACCGGCAACCGTTGGGTGGAAGTAGGCGAGCAACTCCTGCAGTCCCAAGAAGTACCACGGGGCCTTCGCCACGGCTGGGGTGACGTTCGGGTTGGCGAGCTCCTCGAGGGGTGCATTAATGAAGAGGCCAAGCAGCAACAGGAAGATGCTCATCGCCACCGCCGCCAAGAACTCGATCGTGAGCAGGTGTGGCCAGGTCATGACCGTGTCATCCGGCTCCTTCTGCACGCGAACGACGGCGTCTTGCTTAACGAGGGCGAGAAGTCGGTACGGGCGCGCCGCCATTGGCACGCGCTGCTTGTCGATCTCCGTCTGGCGCGACGGATCTACCGGCAGAGAACTCGCGGGGCGCTGCTCGTCACTCATGGGTCACAGCGGTCCGCTGATGCCGCCGTCCTTGCGGATCCGCCAGAAGTGGACCGCGAGGAAGACTGCCGCCAAGAGTGGAAACACCATCACGTGCAGCACGTAGAAGCGCAGCAGGGTGTTCTGCCCGACCTCAAGGCCGC
>RGBZ01000206.1 GCA_009919365.1 bacterium | reverse complement strand
CCGCCAGCCAGGATCAGGAGCACGGAGAGCCCCAGGCTCCCCAGCACCTGCGCTCGGGGAGGGCGGTTGCCGGTGGCGGCGCGCAGGGCGATGAGGCCAAGCAACAGGAGGTCGAGCGCCCCTAGGGCGATCGTCGCGAATGAAGCGTAGGCAACGAGGCGGTCGTAGCCCCCTTCGGCCGGGAGTGCTCCGCCTAGGAGGCCGTAGGTCAGTGCCCCAGAGGCGATCAGGCCAACGCCCCGCACGAACTCAGCGGCAGCAAGCGCGGCGTAGGTCACCAGTACCGATCCTTTCAACATGGAGAGGAGCGTAGCGCGAATGCAGCAGGGGCAGCGGTAAGGACGCATACTCTCTTCATGAGCACAACGGCACGACGCACGTCATCTGGCTCCGCAGTAAAGCTGGACGTCATTCTTGCCTCGCTTCTGCTGAACGCTGGAATCCTTCTTGCACTCGTTACGTGGATTACGGCTGACCGACCTGATCTATTCTCAGGGATCAGTAACGAGCAGCTGCGCGCCGCAGCGTCAATCTTGGCCATTGGTCTTCCGATCGCTATCGTCGCGGCCGTTGCGGGCCGAATGAGTGCGCGTCTGCCGGCGGATCTTGGTACGGGAACCCTGCTCGTGATGATTGCGGGGCTGAGCGTGATCTTTACTGCTGCGGCGGTACTCCACGTCGTTCTGCCGTGGGAACCCTTCGCCCTGATGCGAATGCTCCACGCCCTGATCAATGGAGTAACCGTCTTTCTGATTGCTCGAATCCTTGTGCGACGTGCCCGGCGACACTCTGACTGGATCAGCATCACGGGAACAATCTTCGCCGTTGGCCTCCTACCGCTTGGGCTAGTCTCGCTTACCGTGGACGCATTCACGTTCTTCGGTATCCCACTCGGCGCGCCGCCAGCACTCGGAGTAACCCCTGTCGATGCTCTGCTCGCGGCACTCTATCTGGCAGTACTTCTGCCTGCACTCTTCTTTGGGCAGGCGCTCCTCCGGACCGAATCCGCAAACTATCGCCCGATCGAACGTCGCTTCGTTGATTTCCTCGCAGCTTTTGGTGTGGGCTCGCTAGCTGCAACCGTGGTGCCGCTTGCGACCACCCGTCTCTACGACTCGCTGCAGACCTGCACGAATGAGTACGTCTGCACCCGCCCACCAGGAGAGTGGGTCGTGATTGGTGCCCTTACCGGCCTCACTGCCTGGCGGCTCATTCGGGGGGCCGAACGGGCACAGCAACCGCTCCTCTGGATCGGCGCGCTGCCGCCGGTGATGACGACCGCGATTGCCATCAACTGGTATCTCCCCGACCAGCTGGGCGGCCTTCCCGTCGCGGGAGCCCTGATCGCCCTTGGCGGCCTGCTGCTCTTGCGACGCGCTACGATGAATCCAGCGCCGCGCCCGCGGCGAGCATCGAAAGGGAGGTAGTACCCATGAGCGACGCCAAGAAGATCACCCTGTACGGCGCAGATTGGTGCAGCGATTGCCGCCGATCAAAGGGCTACCTCGACGCACATCAGGTTCCCTATACCTACGTCGATGTGGATGCCGACGCCGCTGCCAAGGAGATGATCGAGACGCTGACCGGCGCGAAGTC
>RGBZ01000205.1 GCA_009919365.1 bacterium | reverse complement strand
AGCAGCTCGACACCCACGGGCAAAATGCCCGTCGCGGCAAGCTGTGGCACCGCAACCTGGCGCAGCGCATCAATCGCTGGGGCGAGTGGCAGTATGCCGAGCGCGACCACCCCAACCGTGCCCATAGAACGCACGGGCGCGTAGACGCCGCCGAGGAGCTGCATCGGCTCGTTCAAGAGGCTGCCGAGGTGGTCTGCCTCGCGGCCGGAGATGAGGAAGACCGACGAGAGGCAGACGCCAAGCGAATACATCGCCGCCACCCCCACCAAAATCACGAGAGCGAGCAGGAACGGATCAGCGACCTGGTACCTCGCCCCGAAGAGGAGCACGCCCGCCACGGTGATGATCACAGCTCGGATCACCACGCCGAGGGCTCCGCCGATCGCCATGCCGAGGGCAATTGCGCCGAGACCAACAGGCGCGGTGATGTAGAGGAGCAGGTTCCCGGAGTCGCGCTCCCAGTGGAACTGGGCCCCCATCATCCAGACGACAGAGATCCAGAAGGAGAGGAGCGCCGTCGCCAAGATCGTCGAGGCGATCCAGGCCTCATCAACTCCGCGGGAGCGGAGCAGGAAGACGATCGAACACATGCCAAGAATCGGGAAGACAAGATCAAAGAAGAGCCATGATGGTTCGCGCGCCGCACCGATCACACGCGGATATGCGCGCGCCACCACCGAGACGAAGGCGTGGCGAATTCGTCGTCCCAAGCTCCAGCTGGTCTCCTGGTGAATTCGTGAGATGAGTTCGGCCGCTTCGGTGCCAACGATGCTGTCACCCATTGCTTGACTCATCTGATTCGCTGATGCCGCGACCGACAAGCTGCACAAAGACCTCTTCAAGGGTTGGCTCGCTCTTGGAAATCTCACGCAGGTGCGCACCGCCTGCAGCGAGCGCACTGATCACGCCGCCGAGCGCAGCGTCCTCTTTGAGGCCAATCGCGAGTCGGAGCATCGGCGAACCGACACCAGAGGCGTCGCTACCGTCACTATCGCGCGCGGCGACCGAGATGACGCCTGGGAGGGCGCGAAAGGCGTCCATTGAAATGTTCGCTGGAAGTGCATCAATGCCAACGATAAAGAGGGCGTCCTTCTGCACCATGCGCTTTAGCTCTGTTGGTGTCCCCTGGGCCAGGATGCGACCGTGATCAACGATGGCGATGCGATCGCACATCTCATCGGCCTCCGCCATGTAGTGCGTTGTGAGCAGGACGGTGCGGCCCGGCTGCTCTGCCTGGAAGGCGCGCACGCGATCGCGCACATCGCGCGCAGCCGAGACGTCCAGGCCGATGGTCGGCTCATCAAGAAAGAGGATCCACGGGTCGTTCAGAAACGATCGCGCAAAGTTCAGCTTCTGGCGCTGCCCGGTTGAGAGGGCGCTGATCTTGCGATCGCGAATCTCTTCGATGCCGAAAGAGGCGAGCTGCGCGTCGACCTTCGCCATCCCCTCGCGATATGGCAGGCCATAGAATTGGGCAAACATCGCGAGTTGCTCACGAACCGTCAGCAGCCCGTAGCCCGAGAAGTCGCCGCCAGCGACAAGGTTCATGATCCGGCGCACGCGCGCTGTTTCGGTGACCACATCGAGGCCGAAGATCGAGGCGGAACCGGTGCTCGGAAG
>RGBZ01000204.1 GCA_009919365.1 bacterium | reverse complement strand
TGGCCGGGCTCCTCACGGTCCTCGATGCTGGCCGCACTGCCAACCCACTCCCCCGCATCGCCACCTCCGCCTCGCTCAGCGCGATGGGCGGCGCGATGGGATGTGCCTGCCTTGGGTACGCCGGCGCCGGAGCGATGCTGGTCGCCATGAGCCTGGTCCTTGTGCCTGGCGGAATCTGGCTCCTGCGCCGCCCGCCCGGAGCCCAACCGGCGCGCTAGCCCGGTTGACCGTGCTGGCTGCGGAAGGCGCGCGCGCCGAGCAGGACCATGCGCAACATCACGATGGTCTCATCCACGAGCTTTGCCCGCTCCGAGGGCGGGAGATCGAGCGACCTCGTCGCCATCGCGAAGACGATACGGGTGGTTGCCCGCGCCGCCAGATGCGGCTCCTCGAGCCGATGGTTGCGAAGCTCTGCGAACCGTCGAAGGTCGCTCTCCAACTCATCTTCGAAGAAGACGAGCTGGCGCTCAACTGCAGTACGGAGTTCCGGCGGCCCCACCGAGCCCTCTCGCAGGAAGAGCTTCAGCAGCTGATCGTTCTCTGCGATCGGCTCCATGAAGGCCTGCAGTGAGGTGCGCACAACACTCCGCTCGGACACTGCGCGCACGCGGGCCTCACGGATGATACGACGAAGAGACTCACCGGCCTGCTCGATGAGCGCGACCGAAAGTTCGTTCGTATCGTGAAAATGACGATAGAAACTGTTGGGCGCGATGCCGGCTTCGCGCGCCACCTCTCGAAGCGTGAGACTCGATAGCCCTCGATCCGGACCCGCAATCGCCAGCGCCGCCTCGAGCAGCGCCTCGCGGGTGATCGTCGCCTTGCGCCCCGCACGGAGGCGCTCCGGTGGCTCGCTGGCCGGCGAGGTTGTCTCTGATTGCGGCTTTGCTGGTTTCATGCGGGCGAAACGGAAGGGAATAATCTACACTTGTGCATACAGTCGTGCATGATTAGCGGTTTGGAGGTGGAACCCTCCAAACAGCCTCCCTGCCCAATGACACAGCGCGCAAGCCAAGTCCACAACGGGCGCCGCTGATGCCCATCATCTCGGCAGATGCGCTCGATTTTTGGCTCCAACGGCTGAACCCCGCCCTGTCGGTCTCCCGCTCCCTCGCCAGACTGGTCGGACGGACGGTTGTCGCCCACGATACGATTCAGCTCACCTTTGCCCCCAACCGAGCCTTCCGTGGCGCTCGTCCGGGCCAGCACATCAACCTCACGGCGGAGGTCGACGGCAGGCAGGTCACCCGCTGCTACAGCGTCACCTCCCTGCCGCAGCGCGGGCGGAGGTTCGACCTGGTTGTGAAGCGGCTCACCCACGGCAGAATGAGCACCTTCCTGACCCAGCGACTCCGCATCGGCGACGCTGTTGAAGTGGGACCCGCCTTCGGCGAGCTGCATGCCGCTCCCGCAGACCCAACGCCTCGTCTGCTGCTGGCCGGTGGCGTCGGCATCACGCCGCTTCTGGCTCAGATCCGTGAGTCTGCCCTTGCGGGGTTCGCCGCGCCTACCACGCTCCTCTACTGGGCGAAGCGTCGCGCCGACCTCTGCTTCGCCGCCGAGCTGGAGGCGCTGCAGCAGCAGTTTCCGAACTTCTCGGTCCGCTTCTTCCTGACGCAG
>RGBZ01000203.1 GCA_009919365.1 bacterium | reverse complement strand
CGGCGCCGATGTCGCCGCCCGACACCTTGGCAGTGAGCAGGGCTGCTGCGCGGCGATGAAGGTGAGACAGCAGCGTCAATCAAGATGAGACTCCGTTTGGGGCTGTCGGCGTAGGGCGTAGCCCGGAGCCGACAGCCCCAAACGGAAGCCCTTTCGAAGGGCTTTGGTGGTCGTGACCGGCCTACATCTGGGCTTTTCCTTGAGGGAAGAGCGCAGGTGAGCGGTCGACACGTCAACGATCATCAAACGAGGCTCTTTATGAAACATCGTCAAAGCGACCCGGTGCCCGTGGCAGCGGCCAAGGCCGGTATCAGCCGGGCGACCGCCTATCGGCTGCTCAAGGGCGGCAAACTCCCGTCCCAGAAGGCGGAGCCGCGAGGTCGGCGCCGACCAGACCCGCTGGCAGAGATCTTCGACACCGAGATTGTCCCACTTCTCCAGGCGGCTCCCGGCCTGCGGGCCGTTGCCATATTTGAGGAGATGCTTCGCCGGCATTCGGATCTGTCGCCCGGTATCCGGAGGACCCTGGAGCGGCGCATCCGGACATGGCGTGCGCGGCATGGTCAGGACCAGGAAGTCATTTTCCGTCAGACCCACGAGCCCGGCCACATGGGCCTGTCGGACTTCACCGATATGGGCGACCTCGATGTGCCCGTCACGGTCGCCGGCGAGCCGCTCAAACATCTCCTCTATCACTTCCGGTTGGTCTGGTCGGGTTTCGAGCACGCCCATGTCATCCTCGGCGGCGAGAGCTATGTCGCCTTGGCCGAGGGACTGCAGAACGCCCTGTGGGCGGTAGGCGGGGCGCCACGCCTACACCGCAGTGACAGCCTGTCGGCCGCATTCCGCAATCTCGACGCTGACGCCAGAGTTGACCTGACGCGGCGATATGATGCGCTTTGCGAGCATTATGCGATGGAGCCGACGCGCAACAATCGCGGTGTCGCCCATGAGAACGGCGCTATCGAAAGCCCCCACGGCCATCTCAAATATGCCGTGAACGACGCACTGTTGATGCGCGGATCCGGCGACTTCGACGATTTGACCGCCTATCGCGCCTTCATCGACGAGATCGTCGCGCGCAAGAACCGACGCAACGCGGCTCGTATCGATGCCGAGCGCGCAACGCTGCAGCCGCTCCCGCAGCTTCGCACCGGCGACTATGAGGAGAGCATTGTCCCCGTCACCTCGACCAGCAGCTTCACGCTGAAGAAGGTCTTCTACACGGTCCCGTCGCGCCTCATCGGCCACAGGCTGAGGGTCCGCCTGTATGACGACCGCCTCGATATCTTCCTCGGCGCGACGCGTCTCATGACGCTCCGTCGCGGACGAACGCCCAGCGACGGCAAGCACGGACACGTCGTCGACTACCGGCACGTCATTCACAGCCTGCGGCGCAAACCTATGGCGCTGATGAACCTCGTCTACCGCGACCAGATCTTTCCGCGCGAAGCGTATCGCCGGACATTCGACCGTCTTATCGAACAACTGCCCGAGCGCGTCGCCTGCAAGATCATGGTCGAGTTGCTCTCGCTCGCGCATGAGCGGGGTTGCGAAGCAGAGCTGGCAGATGTTCTGGCAGCGGATCTGGACGCCAGGCGCCTGCCAGACCTCACGCAGCTACGAGCACGCTTCTCACCAGACCCGGCC
>RGBZ01000202.1 GCA_009919365.1 bacterium | reverse complement strand
GTTGTGCGGATTGCTGTGCGCCGCTGGAATCACACCGAGCTTGCCAGCCTGGTAGTCCTCAAACGCCTGCACCACTTCGTCGCGCGTGTTCATCACGAAGGGCCCGAGCCAGGCGACCGGCTCCTTAATGGGGAGCCCACCAAGGATCAGTACGTCGAGTGCTGGCGTGCGCTGGTCCTGATGCTCCGACGCCTTTACGACGATGCGATCACCGGCGCCGTAGACGGCGAGTTGTCCCGCTTGAATACCAACACGTTCGGCGCCAACTGATCCGCGGCCAGAGAGCGCATAGACCAGCGCATTGAAGTCGGGGCGCCACGGCAGGTCGAGTTCTGCGCCAGGCTGCAACGTTGCATGCACCAGTGCGATCGGCGTCTGTGTGGAGCCAGGTCCACTGTGTCCACCGACATCACCAGCAATTAGACGTAGGAGTGTTCCACCATCGGGCGATGCGAGGAGCTTCACCTCGCTGGAGCGAATGTCTTGGTAGGCGGGCGGTGACCACTTCTTGGCGCGCGGCAGATTCACCCAGAGTTGGAATCCGTGGAAGAGGCCACCGCTCGCGACCAGGAATTCGGGTGGCGTCTCGATGGCCCTCGCCCTCGAAGCCGCCTGGCGCCGTGGTCAGCGAGATCACCGGTCGGGGCCGAGCGGTGAGGAGGTCGGCGACGGGCGTTCGCGCGAGGAGCGTGATGTCGGGAACGGTCACAGCTGGCATACCCAGATCATACGCGGGCTCGCACCCAGCCCTCCTATGCCGTGGGCAGACCTCGGGAATCCGACGAGCGCGCTCGGGACAGCGGCGGAGCGCCCCCCGCCGAGGGCGCGTATCATCTCAACCATGAAGAAACTCTCAATGCTGCTGGGTCTTGCCGCCGTCGCCCTCGTTGCGAGCGGTTGTGAGGCGGCCTTCCCGCGACCGGCGGTGACCGACCAGGCACTTGAGGTTCGCAGCCTGTATGACCTCGTCTTCGCCATCGCCGCCGTGGTCTTCGTCTTGGTTGAGGGGCTCATTATTTGGTCAGTCATTCGCTACCGCCGCAAGCCGAACGACTCCACGCTCCCCGTCCAGACCCATGGCAACCTGATCCTTGAAATCATCTGGACGGTCATTCCGCTCGTTGTCGTCATCGCCCTCTTCTTCGCCTCTGCTCGCGTGCTCAACATCGTTGATGCCCGACAGCCAGAGAACGTGGGAGTCAAGATCGAGGTGGTCGGCTACCAGTGGCAGTGGAAGTTCGCCTATCCAGCGGAGAAGATTGAGATCTTCGGCGCAGCGACCGCCTACCCAGAGATGGTTGTGCCGATCAATGAGCGCGTCGAGATCACGCTCGTTGCGCAAGATGTGAACCACGGCTTCTACATTCCGCAGTTCCTCTTCCAGCGCGACCTCGTGCCAGGCAAGACGAACCACTTTGAGTTCACGCCGAACAAGCTTGGCACCTTCACCGGCCAGTGCTCGGCCTTCTGCGGACTGCTGCACCATCAGATGGGCTTCACGGTTCGTGTGGTGACTCGCGCGGAATACGACGCGTGGATAGAAGCGACCCGTCCGAAGGAGGAGCCAGCCGCCACCGGCCCAATGACGGGAACGGTGAAGGAGTGGGGGATTACCCTCTCCGCCGCCAAGCACGTCGCAGGCTCTATTGA
>RGBZ01000201.1 GCA_009919365.1 bacterium | reverse complement strand
CAGGTAGGAGTCGGGGGTCGACATGAACTCAGGGACGGCGACCGTCTCGGAGCGCTCCTCGTAGGCCTCGATCGGCCCACCGGCGGCGATCTGTCCCACCACGACTAGCTCACGGGCGGCCATCGGTAGGTTGGTCGTTTCGAGCTCGCTGTCGATCTCGAGGAGGGAGCGGCCGCGGGCGGTGAGGCGCACGGAGCGCGAAAGCCCGGCGCCACGCTCGATCAGCCCCTCCTGCTCGAGGGTCTCCAGGTGGTGGTGCACGGCGGAGGGGGCGGCAAGGCCGACCAGGTCGGCGATCTCTCGCACGGTCGGTGGCGTGCCCGAACGGCGGATCCCCTCGGCGATCGCCTGGAGGATCCTCGTCTTGCGGTCCTGATCATGTCGGGTCATACGGGTATTAGAACGCCTGTTCGGAACTGTGTCAAGTGGGTGGCACAACTCCCCGTCGGATTCACGAACGCTGGTGCTAGCCTCCTGCGAGGTCAGAGAGGTGCGAGCCCTAGTTCCACCCTGACCGCTGAGGAGGAGCAATGTCGTTCGCCCCGTCACTCCGGAACGCACTGATCGCACTTGTCATCTGGGTCGGCATCACCATCGGTGGCGGCTTGATTCAGGCCGGCGGACCATCAAGCATGGACGAGCTCGTAAGCGCCGGTGTTGTGTGGGGTATTCCCTTGGCGGCACTCTTTCTCTTAATCGTCTATCGCGGCAAGTGGAGCCAGCTCGGTCTTGTGGCACCCGCCTCGTGGGGTGCCGCGCGACCAGTGATCGTTGCCGTAGCGCTCCTCTTGGGCCTCGCTGTCGCGAACGGCCTACCCGCATTGAACGTCCTACTCTTCCTCGCGATCAACTCGATGGCTGTCGGCGTCTCAGAGGAGCTCGCGTTTCGCGGCGTCGTGCTCCGCGGACTCCTTGGTCGCCACCCCGTTCGCCGCGCCGTGCTCATGAGCGCCGTAGCCTTCGGTGCAGTGCACTCTCTGAATGCACTGATGACGGGCGAGATCGTTCCTGCGCTCATGCAATCGTGCATCGCCATCGGCATGGGCATGTGGGCCGCGAACATCCGGATTCGTACTGGCTCGCTCTACCCGCCAATGCTCCTGCATGGTCTCTGGGACCTCGCGCTCCTGATCGTGATTAGCGGTGTTGCGGGCTCGCCGTTGTCGATTGTGGTCTCCGTGTTGGCCATCACTCTCGCGATCGGGCTGGGTGTATGGGGCTGGCGTTCCATCGGAGCTGAGCCGGCCCGTTAACTGGTCGAACCGTGTTGGGCTGAAAGAATCGGCACGGTCGAGACACATACCCTTTACCGACTGATCGATCGCGTGTACGAGCCGACCCGTCGGTACGCCCTGCGCCGAGCGTTGCCCGACGAGGCCGAAGATGCCGTCAGTGAAACCATGCTGCTCCTTTGGCAACAGCCCGAGCGCATACCGAAGGGCTCCGAGGTCGGATGGTCGATTGGTGTCTGCCGTAAGGTCCTCGCCAACATGCGCCGGAAGCGCGTACGACGTGAATCCCTCCTCGGCAGATTTGTGACGCAGCTTCTCCCCGCCGCCCCCGCCCCCGTGATCTCTCGCGAGCCCGAAATCACCGCTGCGCTCAGGGCTCTCCCCGAGCGAGACCGCGAGGCCCTCCTCCTTGCCGTCTGGGA
>RGBZ01000021.1 GCA_009919365.1 bacterium | reverse complement strand
ACGGGATTCGAACCCGTGATCTCCACCTTGAAAGGGTGGCGTCCTAGGCCTCTAGACGACAGGGGCGCGCGGATCGCAGCGTAGCACCGCTCTTGAGGCGCCGCCCCTAGGAGGCGAGCTTGCCGAGGATGTTTGAGGCGCCGAGGGCGATTCCTGCGGCGATGGCGAACCCGCCAGCAAGCAGGGCGGCGAGCATCGCGCGGCCGTCGCGGGCGCTACGAATGGCACGAATCATGCTGATCGTGAGCATCAGTGAGGCAAAGGCGCAGGAGAGGCCAACGACGAAGGTGCCGACGGAGAGTTCGCCGATCTGATCAGAGTTGCGGATGGTTGCGACCCAGGCGAGATACAGGAGTGAGACACCCACCGCCACCACCACGGCAACGAAGGTGCCGAGCGAGACAACACCACGCAGGCGGCTGCGGAGGTTTGCTGGTGTGCTCATCTCAGCTGGATCCTCATAGGCTTAGGGTACGACCTCCCAGATGATTGCGGTGCGCGCCGGTACGTCGACCCCGGTGGCGGGGTTGCCACCCTCTGCTGTGCCGTTTGAACGAGCAACCTCCCGGAGGTTCACGCCAGCACCAAGACTAAACGTGAGTCGCTCGCTGCCACCCCCCGCGTTCACCGCCACTAGCAGGTCGCCAACTGTCCACGAGGCGGCGTCACTTAGTTGGGCAACCTCTCCCAGGAGGCCGCTGGCGCGGCGTGAGAAGAGCAGGGTCCGACTGGTGGCGCCGCTCGCCCCAACAGCGAGCCAGTCAACAGATGCGCCGCGCACGTGCGGATGTGCGGCGCGGATGGTGGCAAGCCGCTGATACCAGGCGAGCATCGTGAGATCGGCCGCACGCGCAGCTGGGAAAGGTGCTGGGCGTCGTCCACCAGCACCACTGCCGTCAAGGCGGGAGGTGCGTGGATCGGTTGGCAAGATCGGGAACGTTCGACGGTCATCTGGATCCGTTGCGCCGCTCACACCGATCTCATCACCGTAGTAGACCGTTGGTGATCCAGGCAGCAGGTACTGCAGCGTTGCGGCGAGCAGTTGGCGCGCTTTTCCGACGGAGAGATTCTCTGCAATCTCCTTGCCGTCACGGCCGTTTCCGGGCGTGAGCTCCCAGAGCGAACGCGATGTGTCGTGCGAATCGAGCAGAGTCAGGTTCGCCAGTATCACGGCAGTCGGATAATCTTCGGCGATCCCCAGCAGCTTACGAGCGAAGAGAACCGCGCTGCGGTTGGTGCTGTCGGTCGCCCCTTCCTCAGGCTTACCGCCCAGATAGGCAAGCACCGCGTCACGAAAGCGATAGTTCATCGTGGCGTCAGCAGCATCACCGCGCAGCAGGCGGAGGGCGTCGCGACGGTTCCATAGTTCGCCAATGATCGGTGCATTCGGTGACGCCGCCTTGAGTGCGATGCGGAACTCCTGCCAGAAGCCTTCGGGGAAGCTACCGTCGGGCATCACGTCGAGGCGCCAACCGGCAACGCCCTGTTGCAGCCACCAGCGAGCCACACCCGCGTCACCCGCTGGCGAGGCGAGCAGCGTTGCTGCTGGTGCCCCCGAAGCGTCACCAAGGATCAGTGCGCGCACCGCGTCGTTGTTCTTGTTGAGCACCGGTAGCGTGTCGTAGTTTGCCCAGGCAACGTAACTTGCAGTGTTTGGCCCTGATCCACCCGCGCATGGACCTCTTGCTCCAGCGGCCTTCGTCCAGATAAACCACTCACGATACGGCGAGTCAACCGACTCACAGGCGCCGACCGTTGGCCATCGCCCGTAGCGATCAAAGATTGGCGAATCGGAACTGACATGGTTAAAGACGCCGTCGAGGATCACGGCGATATTCAGCTTTTGTGCGGCGTTCAATAGTCGCTGTAGCGCTGCGTTTCCACCGAGACGTGGGTCAACTTGAAGGAAATCATTTCCGTCATAGCGATGGTTGGAGTTCGCATCAAAGATCGGATTGAGATAGATGGTGTTCACACCGATAGAGACGAGGTGTGGAAGGCGGAGGCGAATGCCATCAAGATCACCGCCGTAGAAGTCTTCACCCTTCGGTGGCGTTGCTGGAATCGTGTTCCAAGGAGTGATGGAGGCGACCCCCTTGTAGCGCGGTTGCGCGCCACCATCGTTCAGCGGATTCGCATTGGCGAAGCGGTCGGGGAAGATTTGGTAAACAACCGAGCCACTGAGCAGCGGGCTCGCGGCAAATCCCTTCGGCGAGACGACGATCGCCCAATCGCCACCGACGTTGCCAGGCGAGATGCTACCGAGCCCCTGATCGTTGATGTTGTCGTCGGCGAGCTTTACCGCGGCGGAGCCGTCCGCGATCTCAAAGTGGTATCCGATTGCCGTTGGCTCGCTCCCCACCTCGATGCTGGCGCGCCAGATATCGCAGAGCGCATTGGCGAACTCGTTCGCGGGATCGAAAACGGGATCAGGGGCCAGGAGGGCGGTCAGCTCGCTGCTCGCCCCACGGTTGGACGAATTGACCTCGGCGCATGGAACGCCTCGTGCGACGCGGGTGGCGGGGCTCTTTGTTGCAGAGCCGCCGAACGGCGTAGCGACGGAGAGCGCAACCGTCACCGCGTCATCACTCCCCGTGCGGACCTGAAGCACGACAGTGGAGCCAACCTCAACAGCCCCGCCGGTTAGGCGATAGGCAGGGTCACGGGAGTCGTGGCGGATCAAGAGCTCCTGAAGTTTGTCGTCACCGCTGACCGTTGCGGCAGGGTCGGTTGGGTCGCCCGCAGGCCCGCATCCGGTGGCGAGCAGTGCGAGGGTGAGGGCGATGGGGAGGGCGCGGCGCCAAGGCGCGGCGGGCTCGGGTACGATCAGAGGCACCATGGAAGTGAACGGCATCCGCATTCCTACAATCATCGCCGAGAATAGTGCCGCGCGCTGCGATAGTTGCTCTGCGCAGATTGAAGGCACCCCGTTCCGCATCAGCGTGCTCGACACCACCGCCACTGAGGTAGCCCCCTCGTTTGGCGAAGCGTCACCAATCAATCCTGGGCCATTCCAGTTCTGCACCGACCCAGCCTGCCCTCCGCGCTGGATGGCGGTGCGCGGATGGCTCCGCTGCAGCCGCAGTGGCGTGCGCGAGATCATGCGACCGATCCGGCTGCCACATGGCGCCGGCGCTGAGCTTGGGCTTTGTGATGGTCTGCACCACGATGCTCACGAGTTCCTGCCGGCGTAGGCCGGAACTGGCGTGACCACGCTCCTCCCAGCGCTCACCGCGCTCTTCGCACTCTTGTTTGCCGCACTCCTCTTCGATCAGTATCGAACGCGTCGCGGTGCGTATCAGTTGGCGTGGGGTGTTGGCGCACTCGCGTTCTCTGCTGCAGCAGGCGCTGAGGCGCTGGCCGCTGCCGTCGGCTGGAGCGAACCGATCTATCGCGTCTGGTATCTCTTCGGTGCGGTATGGACTGCAGGTTGGCTCGGCGCTGGAACGATTCTCCTCTTGGCGAAGACGCGCTTTGGGTACTGGTATGCACTCTGCCTCGCCCTCTCGGGTCTCTTTACGATTCTGGTCGCACGCCGACTCGAGGATCCGTCGGCAGGACCAACCGCGTTCGTCTATGCGCTCACTGCGTGGGGCGCTGCGATCATCATTGGCTGGCTCTCGTACATGGGCGATGCGCGGTGGGCGCGATTCTCGATCACCCTTACAGCAGCGCTGAGTGTGATCGCCGTGCCACTCGTTGTGATTGCGGAGCTTCCCGCGCCAGGGTGGGCGACAGACCCAGCGACCGGCGCGCCAGTCGCGCTGCTCCTTCCGCCAACACTTCGACTCCTGACGCCAATCCTGAACGTGAGCGGCGGGCTCGCACTGCTGACCGGCGCACTCTTCTCGGTGTACGTGTTCATGCCAAAGCGTCGAGTGCTCCCGTATTCGAGTGATCCGGATCAGCGCGGTGATGAGCTCCTCTTCAATCTCGCGATCGCCCCCGTGGCACTCACCGTGAACTTTGTGCGCAGCATCCCCGATGCCTGGCGCGCCTGGCGTGCTGGCACCTTGAATCGTCGTGTGCCCGCGACAGCCCTGATCGCGTTTGGCGCGTTCGTGCCGAGCCTTACCGACACGTTGAATCGCGCCGGCTCCACGGAGGGATACCAGGTGGGGAAGCTGATTGGGGCGCTCCTGCTTCTCTGCGGGTTCTTGGCGAGCGTTGAGTCCACGAGAGAGGTGCGCCTGCCGCTCATCGGCCGACCAGTCCGGGCGCTGCTCAGGTTCGTTCGCCGCGAGGGGTGACTGGTATCCTGACTTCTAGCACCGCACGGAGGCCCCTATGAAGATCCGCACCGCAGTTCTCCCGGTTGCCGGATGGGGCACCCGATTCCTTCCCGCGACGAAGGCTGTACCGAAAGAACTGCTGCCGATCGTTGATCGCCCCGCCATTCAGTACGCCATCGAAGAGGCGGTCGCCTCTGGGATTGAGCGGGTCATTCTCGTGACAAGCGAGCATAAGCGAGCGATTGAAGACCACTTCGACATCTCCGCCGACCTTGAGGCGATCTTGGAGCAGCGAGGCGACATTGAGCACCTGCGCGCGGTGCGCGCCGTTGCCGACATGGTCCATCTTGTGACGATCCGTCAGAAAGAGCAGCTTGGCCTCGGCCACGCCGTGCTCATGGCACAAGACGCCGTTGGGCACGAACCATTTGCGGTGATGCTCCCTGACGATCTCATCTTCGGTACGACGCCAGCGCTCGCCGAACTCATCGGCGCCTATGTGGCAACGCAGGCTTCAGTGCTTGGCGTTATGCGAGTTAAACCGGCGGAGGCCCATCGGTACGGCATCGTTGATCCAGATACCACGCTGCCAACGAGCGACCAGGGCCGAACGATTCCGCTGCGCGGCGTCGTCGAGAAGCCCGACGCAGCGCATGCGCCATCCGACCTTGCCGTTGTGGGCCGCTACATCCTTGGACCGAAGATCTTCGAGCGGCTGGAGCAAACTACCCATGGAGTGAACGGCGAGATTCAGCTGACCGACGCGATTCACACCCTGGCGCAAGAGCAGCCCGTCGTCGCGCGACACTTCTCCGGGACACGTTATGACGTCGGATCACCAGAGGGTTGGCTTCGCGCAAACCTGCACGTCGCGCTTGATCATCCGGTCTATGGACCGATTGTGCGTGGAGCAATCACCGCAGAGAACGAGCGCCAGTCGTGACCCCATCAGCGCGTGACGAGCGAGCACTTAAGCCTGGTGACGTTGTTGCTGGCCGATATCGGCTGCAAGAACTCATTGGCGAAGGGGCAGCGGCCCTAGTCTTCCGCGCAACCGACGAGGCGCTCGGCCGCGATGTCGCGGTTAAGGTGCTTCGAGCACCACTCGCAACATCCGCGGCTGCCGCGGATCGCTTCCGTGCCGAGGGCCGAGCCGCCGCTATTGTCGCGCATCCAAACGTTGCTGCCGTGTTTGACGTTGCGCCTGATGGCGAATCGCCAGCGATTGTGATGGAGTTTGTTGACGGTGAGGACCTCGCCTCTATGCTGCGGCGCGTTGGCCCCCTTGTTCCACGACGTGCAGCAGCCGTCGCCGCCCAAGTTGCGCGTGGTCTCGCCGCCGCACATGTGCGCGGCATTATTCATCGAGATGTTTCATCGCGAAACATTTTGATTAACCGTGAGGGGCGCGCTCAAATTGCCGACTTCGGGATCGCTCAGGCAATGCACGAGGTGGATGGAAGTGAAGCGGCTGCGCGTAGCGGTCAGAGACCAGAGGGTTCTGTTGGGTACCTGGCGCCAGAGGTGTTGGCGGGGAGTCCGCAATCTGCATCGTCAGATCTTTTCGGCCTTGGCGTTGTGCTGTTTGAACTGCTCACTGGACACCGCCCATTTGATCGCTTGAGCGGCGAAGAGTTGAGAGAGCGACGTAGTCAATCGCCCGCGCCGTCGCCTCGCGAGTTGCGACCTGACGTTTCCCTTGAACTGGATGCGATCACCGCGCGGCTGCTTGATCCGAAGCCGAATGAACGCTATGTGAATGCAACCGCTGCAGCGGATGCGCTTGAGTCGTATGTGGTGCAAGCAAACCGAACCGCTGTCCCATCACGACCGGTTGGACCAGCAGCTGGCGCGCCACGTGCGCTAGCGGGAACTCGCGTCGCTCGAGTTGCGGCGGAGGCTGGGCCGGGTGAGCCGGAGATGCTTCCAGATCCGAACGATGTAGGCAGCGGTGGCCCCGTCTTTGAGAGTGATACGGCGTCGCTGCGCACCATGCTTCTAGCCATCGGCGGCGTTGCCCTCACGGCGCTCCTGCTCGTTGGTGGAGCGATATTGGCTATCCGTATCCTCTCGGCAGGGTCCGGTCCAGATAACAACGTGAAGGTTCCAAGCCTCACCACCCTGACCCTCGCCGAAGCAATCCCTATCGCTGAGGGCCTCGGGCTGCGGGTCCAGGTTGTCGAGCGGGTGAGCTCGTTAGATCAGCTAGTTGACACGATTCTTTCTCAGTCGCCAGGGAGCGAGACGCTCGTGCCGCTCAACACGGTCATCGAGGTTCGGGTTGTGGCTGGGAGTGGGTTCGTCGTGGTCCCAGATATACAGGGGTTGACCGAGGTCGACGCGATCGCCGCACTTGCCAAGGCGAAACTTGTTCGAGGTGCAACCTTCCGCGAATACTCAGATACCGTTCCCGCTGGTGAAGTGGCGCAACAGAACCCGCGCCAAGGGGTGCAGGTGTCGAGTGGCACCGAAGTTGATCTTGTCGTCTCACTCGGACCAGAGCCCGCGCCGAGCCCTTCGCCAAGTGCGAGTGGCGCTGACTGGCCGCAGGTACCAGACATTCGGTGTTCAAGCATCGCGGACGCAGCGGAGATCCTCTCCGCACTCGGCCTCTCACTAGATGCGGCATCAGCGTTGCTTGACCCTACGGATCGCATCGACACCTTCTCGCCGCTTGCGGGAGTTTTCGTCGAACCCGGAAGCGAGATCTCGGTTGTGGCAAGCATGACTGCGGGGACGCCGATCGCTGGCTGTTCCCCGTAGTGGAGCTAGGCCTCTAGGCCCTCCCAGAGTCCGCCACTTGCCAAACTGAGTCGAGGTCGATCGGCGAGCGTTCCATCGAAACTGCGCTCAAGTTGAGCGGCAGCCTGGAGTGGCACGGGTGCCGTCCAGCACTCCTTTACGTCAGCTTCGGCAACGAGACGCCGCTTCTTATCAATACCGCAGTACGAAACCTTGCTAATCACGGAACGTCGCATGTGGCGGCAACTTCCACACGATGCGGTTGGTGTCTTGCACACCCAACACTGACCAGCCTCCTCTTGGATGGCATTACAGGTTGGACAGCGCCATGTCAGGGCTGGTGTGGCACTCATGGCTTCACTAGGTAGACACGGAAGCTTTGTGTCCCAGAGATCGGATCGCCAACGCTGAGTTCATATGTCACAGTGACCAGACCTCGGCCCTCAGTATTGAAGTTATCTGGAAAGGCGTAGTTCCAGGAGGCACGACCACTCACATCTGACGTTGTGCACGCACCAGGCGCAATCGGGTCTGGCTGACCGCCATCGGGTGTCACATACATGCATACCCGCACGTTTGCCGCAGGCGCACCGGCTGAGTCAGTTGCTGTAGCCGTGATTCGGAAGTCTCTCCTGGTAGCCAGGATGATCGTTCCAGGATTCAACACGATAGAGATTCGACCGACGGACGCAGACGTTGAGATCTCAACGCTTTTAGATGTTTGATTTCCAGCGCCGTCTGTCGCTGTGATAGTCAAAACATTTGTCCCATCGCGAAGCGTAATGCCAATTGAGAATGCACCCTTCGTTGTTGATCGTCCGCTCTCAATCGCTCCCGTTGTTTCGTTGCGAACTTGTACATCAATGTCTTTGTCGGTCTTCCCCTTAACGGTCACCGAATCACCGTTCATGATTCCACCTGGAGAAGGAGCGGTGATAGTTAGCACCGGCGCAGTTGTGTCACGCACAACAGTGATTGGGGCAGAGCGTGTTCCTTCAACGCCGCCCATCACTACGACCGCCTCAATGACATTGCTACCAGCCGAGAGCGGGACTTTGACGATGTCAAAACCTGGAGTCTTTGGCATGGTGATTTCAGCACCAGTGATCACTGTTCCATCATCACGCGTGATGATGATTCGAATGATTGCCTCACTCTTCTCAAGAAGATCCTGTGGCAGCGTGCCACTTACCGTAATCGTTGCTGCGGCCGTAATAGGTTCACTCGGCTCACTGAGGGTCGGCCGACCGGGCTCAACGGAGGCGGGGGGAGGCGTCGGTGATCCGCCCCCACCAATAGAGGTGATGAACGGGAGCGCAACCGCAGCGAGGCCGATCGCTCCTGCAATAACGACGATGGTAATGAGTGTCGAGAGAGCGGTTGCAATCGTGCCACCGACGCCGCGCGAAGGGTCCTTTGATCGCTGCGATGCGGAGTCCACGCGATAGGGAGGCGTGTACCCCTCAGAGCGACCAGGGAGGCCGCGCCGTGGTGGCTTTGAACTCGATCGACGGAAGAGTCCCATAGGGCGATTCTCGCACGCGGCGCGCCGAGACCGCTACGCTCCAACGATGCCTGATCAACCGAGCGACCCGCAGCTGATCCTCGAAATGCGAGATCGCGTTGCGCGCGCACGCGCGGAGGTCATTCGCGCCATTGGCGAAGGGCGTGGCGCCGATGCCTGGCGTGCCGCCTTGGTGGCGCTTGAGTCACGAGGGCGCTTTGGCATTCGTATGGGGCTGGGGCGATCGAACGCCCTCCTCCGCGCACTCGGATCCCCAGAAACGAGTGTCCGCGGCGCGCTGGTCGCAGGAACAAACGGGAAGGGGAGCGTTGTCGCACTCGTCTCATCGGCCCTCCGCGCGGCGGGGATTCGCCACGCCACCACCCCAAAGCCGCACCTGGTCAGCTACCGAGAGCGCGTACAAATTGACGGACTGCCGCTTGCCCCACTCCCCTTCGCCCAGGCGGTAGCGCGCGCCCTTGATGCCGCCGATCAGATCGAGGAGCGCGTTGGGCCAGCAACGGAGTTTGAGATCCTCGTCGGGGCAATCTTTGAAGCGCTTCGCCAGGAGGAGATCACCACCGCAATTGTTGAGGTTGGCCTTGGCGGGCGGCTCGATGCGACGCACGCATGGGATGGCGGCGTTGCCGTCGTGACAAATGTCGGCTTGGATCACCAGCAGTACCTCGGTGACACCATCGAGGCGATTGCCAAAGAGAAGGCAGCGATCATCGTGCGCGGCGATCGTGCCGTGATCGGTGCGAGCGAGCGGGGCGGCGCACTTGATGTGATTCGCCACCGTGCGCAACGTGTTGGCGCACCCTTTACGATCGCGCGTGCTGGTGGCACTCGCTCACTTGGGCGCGATGGCATCGAAGTAGACCTTGAAGGGCGCGGCGCGGTGCGCGTCAGTCTGCTCGGCCGACATCAGGGGGCTAACGCTGCGGTCGCGGCTGCGACACTTGATGCACTCCGCGATGCCGGTATCGCCTCCGTGAGCGACGAAGAGTTGCGCGAAGGTTTTGCCACGGCGCGTTGGCCAGGTCGCATGGAGCTGATTCCAAGGGCACTCGGGGGTGGCGATGATCGCGACCTGTTGCTTGACGGAGCGCATAACGAGGATGGTGCCGCGGCGTTGGCGGCGGCACTCGCTGATCTTGGCCCGCATCTCCGCGGCGCCAGCGGCGCATCAACCTCGCCACTGGTGCTGATTCTTGCGGTTA
Organism: bacterium; assembly: GCA_009919365.1. The sequence continues at coordinate 1,939 of RGBZ01000021.1, read as the reverse complement.
TGGCCGACAAGTCGGTTGCGGAGCTATGCGCCGCCCTCGCCACTTCACCCACGCTGCGCGCCGCACAGGTGATCTGTACGACCGTTGGAGATGTGCGGTCCCTTGCGCCAGAGCAGCTTGCCGATGCGGTACGTGCCGCCAGCCTCGGCGCGCAGGTGAAGCTTGCGGCAAACCCGAACGCGGCGCTCCTTGCCGCGGCGGAGCATCGCGGCCCAATCATGGCAGCGGGATCGCTCTATCTCGTTGGTGCGATCCGTGGGGAGCTGATGCGTCGTGGTGTGCTCCCAGATGACGGGAGCAGTGATGACGTGGCAGGATCAGCAACATGAGCGAGCGCCACACAAGCCGTGAAGCGATCAGCCACTCGTACGCGCCAATTCCAGCAACAACGATTGGTCCGCTGCGCGTGGTGTGGGGGAGCCGCACGTACATCATGGCGGTGGCGAACCTTACTCCTGATAGCTTCTCGGGTGATGGGCTCATGGAGTCGAGTGACGCAACAGAGGTACTTCTGGATCGCGTAGAGCAGCTTGCCCGCGACGCGGTGCGCGACGGGGCAGATCTACTCGACCTTGGCGCTGAGTCAACACGGCCAGGACACACAGAGATCTCGGCGGCTGAAGAAATCGCGCGGCTCATCCCTGCTATTGAACGGCTTCGTGGCGTGCTCCCAACTCTGGCGCTGAGCGCTGATACGCAGAAGGTAGAGGTTGCGGCCGCCGCGCTCGACGCGGGGGCGCACATGTTGAACGACATCTGGGGAACCCGCGCAGGCGATGAGATGCTCCAGCTCGCCGCTGATCGTGGTGTGCCGATCGTCGTCATGCATAACCGAAAAGAGGTAGCGACCGGTGAGCAGGCCGCTGATTTCACCGAAGAGTTCCTCGACGAGATGGCGGCGGTCGCGGCGCGCGGCCGTGCCCTTGGGATTCCGCAGGAGCAGCTGATCCTTGACCCTGGATTCGGCTTCGGGAAGGGCCCTGCGCAGAACCTGGTCACCCTGCGCCTCCTCGGCGCCCTGCGTGATCTGGGTCATCCCGTGCTGCTCGGCACCAGCCGTAAGTCCACTCTCGGTCGCGTCATCGACGGGGCTCCAGCCGACCGCCTCGCGGCGACGGTGGCGACGAGTGCGCTCGGGGCGCTTGCCGGGGTTGACATCGTGCGCGTGCATGACGTGCAGGAGAACCGTGACGCGGTGCGCGTCATTGACGCTACCCTCCGCGCGGCGGGGGAAGACCCCGACGAGGCAATCGGCCCAAACCCAAACCGCGCCGGCCGTCCGCCACGGCCGAGCCGGCGAGATCAAATCTCCGTGCGCAACGTGCGTTTTGATGCAGCGCATGGCGTTTATCCAGAGGAGCATCAGAAGCCACAGCCGTTCTTTGTTGACGTCGAAGTGGACGCCGACCTTGCCCCCGCAGGTCGTGGTGACATGCTCAGCGCATCAGTTGACTACAGCGAAATCGTGCGCGTCGCTGTTGAACGCGTTGGGGCTGGCGGTCATGCCGATTTGATTGAAGCACTTGCAGAGCGTATCGCCGACGCTGTAATGGAGGTAGTTGCCGTCAGCGGAGCAATCGTGCACGAAGTGCGCGTTCGTGTGCGTAAACCTGAGGCTGCAGTCGGGGCGCAGATTGATTGGGCAGGTGTTGAGGTCGTACGCACGCCGTAAGGCGATCGCAGCGTCAACCTGCTAGTTCGGCCGGATCCCCAGCTTCACAGTGACCGTGATTGATGCGCCATCGCGAAGAACAGTCAAGGTGATTGTTGTGCCGGGAGCGTATTGCACCAGCAAATCCTGAAGTGGGTGTGCTTCATCAATCGCAGTCTCATTGACCGCGGTGATAATGTCGCCACTCTTGAGCCCAGCCTCCTCAGCTGGGCTGCCAGAGATGACTGGCGATATGGATCCATCCGCCGTGATCCAGGCACCAGCGCT
>RGBZ01000003.1 GCA_009919365.1 bacterium | reverse complement strand
TCGTGGTGGGAGCAGGGGCAGGTCCTCGTCGACGCGTGAAGCCCCTCCGTCGCCTCTTGCGGCGGTCGCTCCTCGCCCTAGCAGCTGCAGCACTCGCGATCGGCACAACGACGGCGATCTTTCTCACCCCACCAGTCGTCCATCTCCTCTTGTCGATAAGCGGCTCACACACGGTGCTTGGGGTGGAGTCGAGGGTCGCGGAAGCCCTCTCAGATTCTCTGGTGGGCGACCTACTCACGGACGGTGCTTTTGACGCCCCTCTTGGCGATACTCCACTCCTCTCCGCGGGGGAGCGCTCCCACCTGGTCGACGTCGGCGCACTGCTACGGACCGTGCTCGTAGCGGGGTTCGGCGGACTGATCGCCTTACTCCTCGCTCGCACTCACCGTCGTGCCTGGCTTCGCGTGGCGATGCGCGACGGCGCCGCACTCGCCTCCTATCGCATGACGGCACGAACCAGGTGATGGGCGGCCTCTATCTCGCCGCTATTGGGCTCTCCGTGATTGGGGTGCACGGTCTGGTTAAACGCTTCTCCCTTCCAGTTTCGCGGCAGGTGCTTCTGCCAGTGACGGTGATCACCACCGTGGCCTTCCTGCTTGTCGATGCCGTTGGTATTTGGCGCGGCTGGTTTGCGACGCCACTCTCGTCAACACTCTTGATGCTTCCTGGCCGCGGTGCACTGAATGCTGGACTGCCAGTGGAAGAGATCGCACTCCTTGCAGCACTAGCCGCCTTAGTTGTGGTGCTCATGAACGTTCGACCTGCCGATGAAACCGCGAACGGTGGTGAGCTCACAGCGCGGCGAATCGGAGCGGCAGTCCTCCTTGGTCTTGCTGTATCAGGAGGAGCGCTCCGGGCCGGCATCGGCGGTGAATACACGGCGGCAACGGCGGGGCTCGCCGCAGGAGCACTGCTGCTCACCGCACCACTTCTCGTCCGCAACCAGGTGAGTCGTTGGAGTGTCGCGATCTTCCTCGGCCTGACACTCGTATTCGACAACATCATGTGTGCGGCGGGGCTCTTTCATTACGCAAGCGGACCGCGTTCGGGGGTAGTGCTGGGCTATGCACCTGTGGAAGATCTCTTCTATGCGGCAGCGTTTGTGCTGGTTACTGTGCAACTGACCGCGACAGCTCGTGCAACAAGTGGTCGCTGGTGGCGACTCCTCTTGGCCTCACGTCCAGTGTCATGGATCAACACCGCACTCCCGTTCGCCGGTGGCGCACTTGCCGCTGGGGCGGGGGAGGCGGTTGGCGCATGGTTCCTACCACTAGTGATCTGGTGGGGCGTTGCCTACAACCTCTATCTCTATGGCATCAACGATCTCTACGACCTCACCACCGATCGAAAGAATCCGCGCAAGGGCGGCGCTGAGGGCGCGCTGCTCCAAGACAGCGATCTACCTACGTTGCGGAGGCTTCTGCTCTTTGCAGGCAGCACGGCCGCAATCTTCCTGATGATCGGCTCAATCACGGTTCCAATCGCATGTCTTGTTGGCATTGTCGTTGCTACGGCGTACAGCGCGCCATGGTTCGTGCGCGCACGCGCCGCTCCAATCTTGGACGCGTTCATCTCTGCCACACACTTTGTCGTCCCGGCGATTGCAGGGCTGGCGCTCGGGGGTGCGTTCCAGCAGGCTTGGGTTGCGCCCCTGGCGGCATTCTTCTTCTGGAACATGGGGAGTCACGTGGTGGGAGCGCTGCAGGATGTGGACGCAGATCGGAGGAGCCGGATCGCGACAGTGGGAACTCTGTTCGGAGTTCGTGGTGGGGGATGGTTCGCCATCGCGCTTTACGCCGTTGCTGGACTGCTGCTCCTGATCCAAGGCGAACCACTGCAGCGTATCGGAGCGCTCTTGCCCTTGGCGAGTGTGCTCTCGCTGGTCCCCCTGGTTACGAGTGAGCCAACCCACCAGGCCGCACGTGCGGCATGGCGTCGATTCATGCTGTTGAATCTCTTCCTTGGCGCGGGGGCCGCAATGCTGATCATTCGCAGCCTTGTTGGCGCTGCGTAGCGGTAGGATGCACAGATGAGTGACACGCCGCGATCAATATTGGTGCTCACCGTCAGCGATTCAATTCATGCTGGCGAACGGGAAGATAAGGCGGGCGCGCTCGCTGCAGCGGCCCTGGTTGCCCACGGCTGGGAGGTGCAACGAGCACACGCCCCCGATGAGCTCAATGCGATTCGCGCAGCGCTTGAGCAGCACATCGGTACTGTTGACGTCATATTGACTGCTGGCGGAACGGGGCTCAGCTCGCGGGACGTCACGCCAGACGCCACCGCACCACTCTTGGAGCGGCTGATCCCAGGGATCCCTGACGCTATTCGCATGCTGGGGCGGTCCCAGACACCTGCGGCAATCCTTTCGCGTGGTGTGGCGGGCGTGGCGAAAGGGACCCTTATCGTGAACCTCCCGGGTGGCAGTGGTGCGGTGCGTGACGGACTAGCCATCCTGCTCCCAGTGCTTGAGCACGCCAGCGATGCAATCGGAGAGAGCGACCGCGCATAGCTCGTGCGATGGGACTTCGTCCACAAGATCGTGTGTAGACTCTCCCCAGTACCGCTACCTGCGGTGGCCCCGCGCGCCGCGGTGCGAAGGTGAGGAGGAGCGAGGGTGCGTTGCCCGTCGTGCAAAGAGCCAGATACGCGCGTCGTTGATTCGCGCGATCTCGACGAAGGCGCCGTCATTCGCCGCCGTCGCGCCTGTCGCATTTGCGGCACACGCGTCACTACCTACGAGCGCGCCGAACTCGCCAAGCTCTACGTCATCAAGCGCTCTGGCGAGCGCCAGGAGTACGACTCTCAGAAACTCCTTGAAGGGTTGCGCCGCGCGCTTACTCGCCGTCCGGTTCCTGTCGATGCCCCCGAGCGCGCCGTTGAGGCGATCGAAGCACAGATTCGGGCGAGCGGCGCAACTGAACTCTCCTCTGCGCGTATCGGCGCGCTGACGATGGCGGCGCTGCGCGAAATTGACCAGATTGCCTATATTCGGTTCGCGAGCGTCTATCAGTCGTTTGAAGACCTCGAAACGCTGAAGCGAGAAGTGGACGAGCTGCTCACCGAGAAGAGTGCAGGAAAGGGGAAGCGCCGAATTCGATCCGTAGAGGCCGAGGTATGAGCGTCCTCTCTGACCGCGACATTCTGACCGCGATCGCCGCCGGTGAGATAGCGATCGCGCCATTTGATGCGGTGGATGTGCAGCCGGCGTCGGTTGACCTGCACCTCGACGGAACCTTCCGAGTCTTTCGCAACAACCGGTACGGCTTCATTGATCCGCGCGTAGAGCAGCCCGACCTGACCGAGATTGAGCGCGTTGCGGATGGAGAGCAGTTCATGTTGCATCCGGGCGAGTTTGTTCTGGGCCAGACGCGCGAACGGATTTCGCTTGGGAACTCGCTACTCGGACGTCTTGATGGAAAGTCATCACTCGGCCGACTTGGCTTGCTGATTCACTCGACCGCTGGATACGTTGATCCAGGTTGGGTAGGGAACCTAACCCTGGAGCTCGGCAATGTTGCGCGGCTACCGATTGCACTCTACCCAGGGATGCGTATCGGTCAGATCTCGTTCCACCGCATGTCATCTGAGGTTGAGCGTCCGTACGGCAGCAGCGAGCTGCGCAGCCGCTATCAGGGCCAAACGGAACCAACCGCATCTGCCGCGCACGTTGGTTTTGATGAGGAGCAGCAAGCGCGTGACGGAGCACGGGTTTCCAAGCCGCGTGACTGAACGGCGCAGCCTTGATCTTGGCGGGATCACTGTCGATCTGATCCGGATCGGAACGTTCTGGAGTGATGCTGGGGCGATCTTCGGCCCAGTGCCCCACGAAACGTGGGCACCGATGGTTGCCAACGAACTGGATGCACGATCCCGCCTCTTGCAGGCGCTCAACATCTTGCATGTCAGTGATGCGAACGGTGGGGTGCTCCTAGAGACTGGCGCAGTGCCGGCAGGGGCGCACGTTAGCGATGCGGATACCGATTCACGCTCTGCCCGTGAGGCGCTCGTTGCGGCTGGGCTCGATGTAGATCGAATCTCCAGCATCGTGCCGAGCCACCTGCACCGAGATCATGCCGGTGGCCTTGTTGATCAGAACGGCGCCGCCGCCTTTCCAATTGCCACGATCGTTGCCCCCGAACGCGAGATCGCGGCCGTGGCGAGTGGCTCACTGCGCGCCCGCGCAGCTTACGACGTGCCGGGCCTCACGCGCCTCTTCGGCGCTACTGCACCACGCTCGTTCGACGGCACGCTGGAGCTCACCCCAACGATCACGCTCCGTCGGCTCGGTGGACATACACCCGGCTCCCAGGCCACCATCGTGCGCGGGCGCGAACGCACACTGCTCTTTCTCGGAGACCTATTCATGCGCCCCTGGCAAGCGAACCCACGATGGGTGACGGCGTACGACGACGAGGCATGGGTGTCTGTTGACGCGAAGGCTTCCATCTTTGCGGAGGCGGCGGCGGGCGAGTGGCTGGTCGTCATGAGCCACGAGGTGCAGACCCCAGTCGGCCGTATCGAGGCCGACCGCGACCGCTTCCGATTCGTTAGCGAGTAGGGAGTAGTTCCTCAACGAGGGCGGCGGCGGATTCCCGCGTCAGCGGCCCCGTTACAACACGGAGAACACGCCCTTCGCCGTCAAGGATGAGTTTGGTAGGAATCCCACCAGCGCCTGCCGCGCGAAAGAGCTCACTGTTGACGTCGACTAAGAGGAGGTATCCCAGCTGATATCGCGCCGCATACGCCGCCACCGTGGTTGAGAGTTCGCCAACCGAGATGCCAATCACTTGCAGGCCGCGACTGCCGTACGTCGCAGCGAGGGAGCGCAGCACCGGGGTCTCTTGCTGGCAGGGAGGGCACCAGGTGGCGAAGAGGTCAACGATGACGAGTTGCGGGGCTGGGAGTGCCGCCTGAGCATCCGCAAAGACACCTCCACCGGCGACAGGTTGCCCTGCAGGGATCGTGAAGGTGGCGCCAATCTCAATGCCCGTGGCGTTCGGGTCAACGACATACAGGTCACTGGGTGTTGTGGGTCCACTTGGGATGTTTGTTCGCGACAGAACCAAGGCGAGAGCCAGGAGGGCAGCCGCGCCTCCGATCGCTCCGATGCTACGGCGCGAGAATGGTCCGATCACAGGCCGGGGAGCCCAGGCATGATGCGCGAAAGCAGCGTAAGCCCGCCAGTTGCGATGAGAAGGCCAATTGCCGCAACCAGCAATCCACCAACAACACCTGCGACGCGCGTCCCGCCACGGAGTCGGCCGAGGATGCGCTGCAGCGCTGCGGGGCTGCGATCAGCGATGGCTGCCATCAGAAGGAACGGCAGCGCAAGACCAACGCTGTACAGCGCAAGCAGCAACGCCGCGCCAGCAGGGTTGCTCCCCGCAGCGGCGATGCCAAGGATTGCGCCAAGGACGACACCGATGCAAGGAGTCCAAGCAACGGCGAAGGCGGCGCCGAGCAGGAAGCTGCCGAGATAGCCGCCGCGAAGAATCGGCGTCGGGGCTCGCATGCGGTCAAGTGGTGGAATGCGGAGTAGGCCGGCGAGGTGCAGGCCGCCGATCGTCACGGCTACGCCAACGGGAATCTGCAAGATCGGCAGGAGTCGACCAGCGGCCCCACCAACGTATCCGGCACTAATCCCGAGGGCGATAAAGATTGTGCTGAAGCCAGCAGTAAAGAGGAAAGCGTGGCGGAGGCGCGACGAATCGGCGCTCAGCGCGGCGAGTCGGCCGAGATAGGCGGGGACAATTGGGAGCACGCAGGGCGAAAGGAAGCTGAGCGCCCCTGCCGCCAGAGCGGTGAGAGCGTTAACGCTCTCCATCGACCGGACCTAGTGCGCCACGTATATGGGCGGCAATTTGTAGCGGGCTGAGGGCGAGCGGCAAGAGTTGCCCTGCGACTTCGAGTGCGGGGATCTGCTCAAGTAGCCGCGCATGCACCGCTGGGTCCTCCTCGATGTTCACCAGGCTGAGCGTGAGACGCGACCCTCCCTCAGCGATGAGTGTGCGCACGATCGCTTCAGTTCTTTCGCAAAGTTCGCACGCTGGTCGACCGTAGAGCGTGATCAGGGGCTGCGCCATGCAGGTATTCTCCCACGCCTCGTTCAGATACCCTACAGGGGGCCCCTGTAGCTCAGTGGATAGAGCGCCGCCGTCCTAAGGCGGGCGTCGTCGGTTCGATTCCGGCCGGGGGCACCACGAAGCGATCAGACGATCAGACGAGGAGGAGACCATGGGCGAAGCGTCACGGATTCAGAAAGAGATCCCTGACTTCCAGCAGCCACCCGATGTAGGGGTGCTGCGCAACGGTGCCTTCCTGCGCCTGTGGATTGCCCAGCTCTTCACGCAGATCGGCGGTAACGTTGTGCTCTATGGGCTCACGGTTCTCGTTGCTGAGCGAAGTGGCTCCACCTCAACGCTGAGCGCCCTCTTCTTGAGCTTCCTAGTCCCAGCCGTCCTGCTTTCGCCCATTGCCGGCGTCTGGGTCGATCGACTTGATAAGCGACTGGTACTCATCGTTGCCAACCTCACCCGTGCCGGCGCCTTCTTCTTGATGCTGGGGAGTGTTGATGCGCTCGGCATCGTGCTCTTGCTCAATATCTTGGCGAGCATCATGACGACCCTCTTCGCCCCGGCCGAACTCGCGATGATCCCGCTGCTCGTTCGTCGTGAACAGCTCACCTCTGCGAACGGGCTCTTCACCTTCACGCTGAATGCCGCGTTTGCACTCGGCTTCGCCCTGCTTGGCCCTGCGGTTGTGCGTATCGCTGGGCCAGAGGCGTCCATCATCTTGGTCGCAGCGCTCTTCCTACTTGCCGGTCTCCTCTGCTTTGGGCTCCCAGCTGCACCACCCCCCAAGCTCGCCGGCAACATGCGCTCCAATACGACCCAAGCCACGCGAACCACAACCAGCGAGCTGGTTGAGGGGCTGCGCTTCATGTGGCGTCACAGTTCCGTCCTCTGGTCGCTGGCCTATCTTGCGATCGCCGCCAGCGTGGTGGGGGTGATGGGAGTTCTTGGGCCCGACTTCGTGCGTGACTCCCTCGGCCTTAATGCGCGCGATTTCTGGCTTGTTGTTCTTCCGATCGGACTCGGAGTCGTAACCGGCATCTTGGCGCTCAACAGCTGGGGCTCCAATCTGCCGAAACGCCGCCTCATCGAAGCTGGGCTCTTTGGCGTTGGCACGGGCCTGGCGTTGCTCGCCTTGGCCGTACCGATCAGCCGAGCCATCTCCGACGGCGCACAACTTCTGGGCGAACTTCCACTCGATGCTGGTGCTTCGACCCTCGCAACCGTGATCTTTGTCGCTTACTTCGCGGGGGTCGCGTACGGACTGGTGGCAATCCCAGCGCAAACGGCCCTGCAAGAGGAGCTACCCGAAGAGGTGCGTGGGCGCGTCTTTGGCGTCTTGAACATGCTCGTCAGCCTGGGCAGCTTTGTGCCGATCATTGCCGTGGGGCCGATTGCGGATGCAGTTGGAGCAACGAACACGCTTCTTGGCGTCGGCGTTGTCATTGTGCTCGTGGCGATTGCCTCAATCGTGCGCGGACCGCAGCGAACGGCGCGAGCGTAGACCCTGGTCCTGGCTAACGGCGCAGTAAGGCGACGGCGATCTCAGCGGCAAGACGCGCATTAGATTCAGCGAGTGCCAGGTTTGCCGGAATCGATCGCGAATCTGTCGCGGCAGCAATCGCGGCCAAGATCTTTGGCGTGGCCTTCGGCCCTGTCGCTCCAGCCCGCTCCGCCTCGGCCAGCCCAGTGGCGATCGCATCGGCAATCTCTGCCGCCGGAATCTCGGCGTCAGCTGGGATCGGGTTCGCGACCAGCATGCCGCCACGCCAGCCGATTGCGGTGTTTGCATGTGAAATGGCCGCAATCTCAGCGGCGCTTTCCACACGATGGCTCAGTGCGAGGCCACTGCTCCGACTCCAGAAGGCAGGGAAGTGGTTGGTTTGGTAGCCGATCACGGGAACGCTGAGCGTTTCGAGCACCTCAAGGGTTTTCGGCAGATCAAGGAACGCCTTTGCGCCTGCGCTGACCACGATGACCGGATGGCGGGACATGGCACCAAGATCCGATGAGATATCAAAGGTCAGTTCGGCGCCGCGATGGACACCACCGATGCCACCAGTTGCAAAGACGCCGATCCCAGCGAGTCCTGCAATGGTGACCGTTGCAGATACGGTGGTGACGCCCGTTCGCTTCGCCGCCATCGCGACCGGAAGATCGCGTTCGGCGAGCTTCTCGTCGGCGGCGAGGACGAGCGCTTCGTGGCGTGGCTCAATGCCCGCCCAAAGCTCGCCGTCGATGACAGCGGTGACCGCTGGTACGGCGCCGATCGTGCGAATCGCAGCGTTCACGCGTTCGAAGCACTCACGGTTGTACGGGGCGGGGAGGCCCATCTTCGAGGTGATCGTCGATTCCAGGGCAACAACGGGAGTACCAGAGGCGAGCGCTGCAGCGACCTCTGCGGATTTTCGAATGTTCACGACGCCTCCCGCTCGGTACTGTTGGATGCTTGTCGCCGCAGATGACCCGCGGCAGTGTTGTGGCCCGCGGCTAGGGCATCCTCCCACGATTCGCCGCGTGCTCGTGCAACGAGGAGGCCGCCAGCGAATGCATCACCGGCGCCCGTGCTGTCAATTCCCGCTGGGAGTGGATGTGCGGGGAGCTCCGCCACCTGCTCGCCGATCGCCGAACGTACTTCAGCGACCCCTCGAGGAGGCGTCGAGTGAGGTTGGGATGCCTGCATCCTGCGCGTGAACGAAGAGGCGACGCGTGGTCTCGCCTAGGGGTTCCCCCAGGAGTGAGTACGCCGGGGCATGGAGCCAGGCGCCGCCGGCAAGTGCATCGGGGCCAGGATCGCGAAGGGAGAGGGCAGCCGCCCGGTCCGGGAGCATGGTTCGCTCCCCGTCGGGCTCAACGATCACAACGATGCTGGCGCTGCGGCCGCCGCGCTGCAGGAGGGGCTCTACGCCGGCACGCACCAAAGCTGCTTCAAGCGCCTCGGCGCTGGCGTCTTCGCCGACCGCGCCAATGAAGCGCGCGGAGCCCCCAGCCGCCACCGCTGCCACGGCAACGTTGGCGGCGCTACCACCGCGCCGTCTCGTGATCTGAGCGGCGGCGTCGGAGCCTCGTCGCCATGGCTCGCTCAGCCGCACGGCGATCTCGTCGATGAGGTCGCCCACACAGACGATCAGCGGGCCTGAGGCGGTTGCGGTCGCTCGGTCAATCATGCGGGGGAGTGTATCGGCTATTCTCTGGCTCCTTGGGCGGTTAGCTCAGTTGGTTAGAGCGCAGCCTTGACATGGCTGAGGTCACAGGTTCGAGTCCTGTACCGCCCACCAGTACCGCATGGCGCGGAGAGGGGTCCAAGGGATGGCAGAAGAGGCGTCCGGAGCAGAGGTCGTCGAGCTCGACGAGATCCTCGAAGCCCCCGCGCGCGGTTCTGCTGAAGAACTCCTTGACGCTGGCGCGAGCGACAACCTCAGCCGAATGCGGCACTCCGCCGCGCACGTCATGGCCGAAGCGGTGTTGCGTCTCTTCCCTGGTGCAAAGCTCGGCATTGGCCCGGCGATCAATGATGGCTTCTACTACGACTTTCTTCTCGAGCGAGCCCTCACCCCCGACGACCTCTCCGCCATTGAGGCTGAGATGTCGAAGAGCATCGCGGCGAACCATACGTTCACGCTCGCCGAACACACTTTCAACGATGAGCGTGCAGCCCTGGTTCGTGAAGATCAGATCTTCAAGATCGAGATCATGGACGACCTGGCCAAGGCTGCCGCAGCCGACGGCAAGCCAGCGCCGAACGTCACAACCTACCAGCACGGCGAATTTCAGGATCTTTGCCGCGGGCCACATGTAGAGAGCACGGGAAAGATCGGTCCGTTCAAGCTGCTCTCGATTGCTGGCGCCTATTGGCGCGGCAAGAGCGATCGACCCATGCTGCAGCGCATCTATGGCACTGCGTGGGAGACACAGGAACAGATTGACCAGTACCTGTGGCGCCGCGATGAGGCCCGCAAGCGCGATCATCGCAAGCTCGGCGTTGCACTTGACCTCTTCTCGTTCCACGACGTTTCGCCAGGGAGCGCCTTCTGGCACCCGAAGGGTCAACGACTCTGGCGCACGCTCGAAGGTGCGATGCGCGAGATGCAGGATCGACGCGGCTATCTGGAGATCTCTACGCCGATCGTTGTGAGCAAGCACCTTTGGGAGCAGTCAGGCCACTGGGATCTCTATCGCGACAACATGTTCATCATCGAATCTGAGGGCGAAGAGTTCAGCCTGAAGCCGATGAACTGCCCCGAGAGTACAGTCATCTATCGCACGCGTACCCGCAGCTATCGTGACCTACCGCTCAGGCTCTCCGAGTACGGTCGACTTCATCGCAATGAACTCTCGGGCACACTGAGTGGCCTGACGCGCGTGCGCCACTTTATCCAAGACGATGGCCATATCTACGTGCGTCCAGATCAGATTGAATCCGAAGTGGCCGCACTATTGGAAGAGGTTCGCGAGGTCTACGGCTGGTTCAATCTTCCGGTGGAGTTTGTCTTCTCAACGAAGCCCGCCAAGGCGCTCGGTGACCCGAAGCTCTGGGAGAAGGCAGAGTCAATGATTGAGAAGGCGCTGCGTGACTCCGGCGCGAGGTGGCGGCTCAACGCCGCCGACGGCGCGTTCTATGCACCGAAGATCGACATCATCGTGCGTGACGCGCTCGGACGTGAGTGGCAGACGGCAACCGTACAGGTTGACCTCGTCATGCTCCCTGAGCGATTCGATCTCACCTACACCGACGAGGCGGGGGAACGCGTGCGCCCGATCGCCATCCACCGTGCGATCTACGGTTCACTGGAGCGCTTCATCGGCATCCTGGTTGAGCACTACGCGGGCGCCTTCCCGTTCTGGCTGGCCCCTGAGCAGGTGGTGATCATTCCTATCGCCGACCGGCACCTTGAGTTCGTCACGGCGGGGGCTGCAGTCCTGCGCGCTGCCGGCATTCGGGTCAGCATTGATGACTCCTCAAACCGTATGCAGAACAAGATTCGCTTGGCTCAGGAGCAAAAGGTCCCGCTGATGCTCGTGGTTGGCGATAAGGAGATTGAGGCTGGCGGCGCTGCGCCCCGTTGGCGAGACGGCACCCAAGAGTCTGCGACGAGCTGGGAGGCCCTTGCCGCCGCCCTCGCCGCACGCGCTACTGCTCGCACCGCGTGAGGGTGCTACGCTGCTTCTCCCCGGCAAGGACGCTGTCCTCGGGTCCAAGGCTGAAGATCGTGAGGGTCTGACCGATTAAGGATCTACGCATCAATACCCAGATTCGCGTCCCTCAAGTGCGCGTTCTGGATGAAGAGGGGAACCAGCTCGGTGTCCTCGCCACCCCCGAAGCCCTACGTCAGGCACACGAACGCGGCCTAGACCTCGTAGAGATCGCTCCAACCTCTGCGCCCCCTGTCTGCAAATACCTCGACTATGGCAAGTTCAAATACGAGGCCCAGAAGAAGGAACAGGACGCTCGTAAGCGCCAAAAGACAGCCGACCTGAAGGAGCTTCGCTGCACCCCAAAGATCGGGGATGCCGACCTCCAGACCAAGATCCGCCAGGCCCACAAGTTCCTTTCAGGGGGCGACCGGGTGAAATTCTCAGTCAAGTTCCGTGGCCGCGAGATGACCCATCCTGAGATTGGTCGGGCTATTTTGGACCGCGTCGTGCAGGGATTGGCCGATGTGGCCCAGCTCGAGCGCCCCTCCCTCCTCGAAGGACGCTTCCTCTCGATCCAACTGGTAGCATTACCTCGACAGAAGGGCCAAGCGGCCCCGGCACCCAGCACCGCTGAGCCGGCCGTACCAGCCCTCGAAGGGGAGTAATCATGCCAAAGATGAAGACGCACAAGGGCGCTCAGAAGCGCATCGGGTTCACTGGCTCAGGGAAGCCGATCCGCGTGAAGTCGTGGCGTGGCCACCACCTTGAAATCAAGTCGTCCCGACGCATCCGCCGTTACGCCGGCAAGGCAGTTCTCGGCGTCACCCACAAGAATCAGATTTCCCGCCTGCTGCCGTACGGCGGCTGAGCGGCAACGAGAGGAGTAGAAGATGGCACGAGTTAAGCGCGGAGTTGCCGGTCACAAGCGCCATAAGCGCCTGCTTCAGGCCGCTGAGGGTCGACGTGGCACACGCAGCAAGCTCATTCGACCTGCGCGCGAAGCCCTACTTCACGCCCTCGCCTACGCAACGCGAGACCGACAGCAGCGCAAGCGTCAAATGCGTGAGTTGTGGATCCACCGCGTGAACGCAGCAGCTCGACTGAATGGCATCTCGTATTCGCAGTTCATCGCTGGGCTCAAGCGCAATAACATTGCGATTGACCGCAAGATGTTGGCCGACCTCGCTGTTCGCGATGCCGCGGCATTCACGGCGGTCGCGGTCGCAGCGAAGCGCGCCTAGCCCTCTCGGTCCGCGGTAGTGGACCTCGCGGCGCTGGAGAAACAACTCCGCACACTGCAGGTCGATGCTGCAACGAGCATCGCGGCTGCCACCTCTACCACCGATCTCGATGAGCTTGGCTCGTCGCTCCTCGGCAAGCGGGGCGCAATCACGGAAATCCTGCGTGGCATCGGCGCACTACCAGCCGACGATCGCCCCAAGATCGGCGTTGTTGCAAATGAGGTGCGCGCGGCGATTGACGCAGCCGTAACCGCTCGACGCGCCACCCTCTCTACCGGCGAGCTCCTGGAGCGCATTGAACGAGAGCGCGTTGACGCGACAACACCCGGCCCAGCTCCGCGCATTGGTTCACTGCATCCCATTCCCGAGACAATCGCGGCGATCGCCGAAATCATGGCCACGTTCGGTTTTGTCGTTGCCGAAGGGCAGGAGATTGAGGACGACGTCACCAACTTCCAGTTGTTGAACATTCCGCAAGATCATCCGTCGCGCGATCTCTGGGACACACTCTACCTACAGGAACCTGGGAGACTCTTGCGCACCCACACGTCACCAGGTCAGATCCGCACGATGCAGGCGGGTGGCCCACCGATTCGCGTCATTCTTCCAGGACGCTGCTTCCGCTACGAGGCGGTCGATGCAAGCCACGGCTTCGAGTTCCACCAGGTTGAAGGCCTGCTTGTTGACCGCAGCGCAACGCTCGCGGATCTGAAGGGAATCCTTGACGAGTTGGCCAAGGGCCTCTTCGGTTCTGCCGCACGCACGAGGTTTCGACCGGGCTACTACCCGTTCACCGAGCCTTCTGTCGCCGTTGACGTTTCGTGGCCTGGCAGCAGAGACGGTTGGATGACCATCCTTGGCGCGGGAATGGTGCACCCCGTAGTACTGGAGAATGGCGGCATTGATCCAGAAACCCACCAGGGCTTCGCCTTCGGCCTTGGTGTTGAACGCATCGCGATGTTGCGACACGGCATCCCTGACCTTCGCGCCTTTCTTGAGAACGACCTGCGCTTCTTGGCGGGCTTCCGATGAAGATTCCGCTCTCATGGCTCCGTGAGTTTACTGAAGTGCAGCTCACCGCCGAGCAGTTGGCCGATGCGCTCACCTTGCGTGGCCTTGAAGTTCGCGGTGTGGAGCGCTGGGGTGCCAACTGGAGCAACATGGTTGTCGGCGAGCTACTTGAAGTTGCGCCGCATCCGAAGGCCGATCGCCTCCAGCTCACCAAGGTTCGGATTGGCGATGGGCCGATCCTGAACATCGTCTGCGGCGCGCGAAACATCGCCGCCGGTCAGCGCATCCCAGTGGCACTCGTGGGCGCCGTGATGCCTGATGGCCGTCGCATTGAGCGCGCTGAGAAGATGGGGATCGCATCCGAGGGGATGCTCTGTTCTGGTCAAGAGCTCAACGCGACCGATGACGGCGACGGCATCCTCATCCTTGACTCAACGGCACCCCTTGGAACCCCTCTTGTTGATTACCTCGGCGAAGATGTCATCGATGTTGATGTGAAACCGAATCGTGGTGATCTCCTCTCAATCTTGGGGCTTGCCCGCGAGGTAGCGGCGATCACGGGAGCTCCGGTGGCCTATGTAGCGCGACCGCTCCAGGAGGGCACTGATGCCGTCAGTGCAGGGCTGGCCCTTCGCGTTGACGATCAGACCCTTGCACCACATGTGGTGCTGCGCGTCATTGACGGCGTGAAGGTTGCCGCTTCGCCAGATCGCGTGCAGATGCGTTTGAAGGCGGCGGGGCTCCGCTCGATCTCGAACGTTGTCGACGCGACGAACTACATCATGTTGGAGCTCGGCAAGCCAACGCACGCGTTCGATCGCGCCAAGGTGGGTGGCACCGTACAGATTCGCCTTGCTAAGAAGGGGGAGAGCCTTGAGACGCTCGATCATGAGGTGCGTAACCTCGATGCGACGGATCTCGTCGTAGCCGACGAACGCGCCGCCCTCGCCCTTGCGGGCGTGATGGGTGGCGCCAGCAGCGAAGTCTCAGCATCCACCACGAGCGCGATCATCGAGAGCGCAATCTTTGCCCCTACGTCGGTGCGCCGCACGGCACAGCGGCACAGCCTGCGCTCTGAGGCCTCCCATCGTTTTGAGCGCGGCCAAGAGCGTCGCCTTGCCGCCCTTGGCGCCGATCAGGTTGCCGCGCTCCTCACCGAGTGGGCTGGGGGCGTGGCTCGAGCCGGGCGCCTAGTCACCGGCGCGGAAGAGGTGCCAGCAGCAACGTTGAACTTCCGCCCATCGCGTGTCCGCTCCCTCCTCGGCGTCGCGCTCAGTGATGATGAACAGATTGCGCTCCTAGGTTCAATCGGCATTAGTGCGGATTCCGCGGCGGAAGCAACGAAGATCGCCGTCACACCGAAGCACTCTGTTTCCGCCGAAAAGGGCAGCGCGCGTGCCGTACGAGTGCCAAGTTGGCGTAGCGACCTCGAGATTGAAGCCGATCTTGCCGAAGAGGTTGCGCGCCTATACGGCTACGAGCGCATCCCGACCTCAATTCCGAGCGCAGATCTTCCGCCGCATCGCCCAAGCCCAACGCTGCTCCGTGATCGTGTCCGCCGTCTCCTTGCAGAAGCAGGGCTCCACGAAGTTGTCACCAACGCGCTCGTCTCGGCTGCGCAGGCCGATCTCTGGAGTGAGCCCACTGCACTGGTTACCGGGCCGCTGGCTGCATCCGAGGGCGCCGCCGGTGGCGCTTCGATCGTGTTGCAGAATCCGCTTTCGGCCGATCACGACCGACTCCGTCGCTCTCTCCTGCCGAGCCTGCTCGATCGTGTCGATGCCAATCTTCGCTACGGAGCAACCACGGGTGCGATCTTTGAGGTCGGCCGTGGCTACGGCAGCGCCAAGGGTGACCCGTCAGAGTGGACCCGCCTGGCGATTGCGGTATGGGGGGATCGTGAGCAGGCCGCGCCAAGCGCGACCGGAACTGCCTGGAACCTCGACGAACTGAAGCGTCTTCTTGCCCAGGTTGCGAACCTCGTTGGAGAGCGACCGGCGTACGGGGATGCCATTGAATCAGCCGTGCTTCATCCCGGCATCAACGCTGCCATCACGGGTGAACGACTCGCCGGGCTGCTTGGAGAGCTCCATCCAGCGTCGCCGATCTGGCGTGATGAGCCACGCATACTGATTGCCGAGGTCGCCATCGCTGGACTACGCGCAGGGCGCGTGGAGATCGCCGAGGTTTCGCTGCCGCCAGCTACACCGCCCGTCACGCGAGATGTCGCACTCCTCATCCCCGCTGCAACAACGGTGGGTCAGGTGGTTGCTGTCGCACGAAGCACCGTATCGCGAGCCACCGCCATTGAGCTCTTTGACCTCTTCGCTGGAGCACCGCTTGCCCCAGGCGAACGATCTGCTGGACTTCGCTTCACCTTCCAGCCAAGCGCAGCCGGTGCCGATGACGAGGTGATTGCTGCCGAGCTCGCCGCCTTTGGGGGTGCCGTCCTTCGTACCTGTGGAGCACGTATTCGCGGCGTCGAGGCGCAATGAACGCGACCGTTATCGTGGATCTTCTTGTTGTTGTACTCCTGGTTCTTGCAGCCTGGAGTGGGGGACGCACTGGGGCGGCCCGCAGCTTCGTCTCCCTAATCGCACTCGCCCTCGGGCTGATCATCAGCGCTCAGGGGCAGAGTGCTATCACGTCGTTCATTGCTGAAATCTTCCCAGACGTGGATACGCGCCTCATTGGGCTCGGAATCTTTATCGGCGGGATCTGGATCCTTTTGGCCATCGCCTCCTATCTGATTGGCCGCCTTCTACAGGCGTCGCTGCGAGCGATCTACCTTGGGCCAGTTGACACGGCACTTGGCGCGCTCCTCGGTGTGCTGCAGTGGAGTGTGGCGATTGCTGCTCTCATCTTCGTGCTTGATGCTGCCGCATCGGTACGCTTTCCACTACCGTCACCGTTGAGCGATGTCGCGGCGGCGATCACAGCCGCGCAATCGTCTGAGGTGATTCGTGGCCTGGTGTATCCAATCGCCAGCCAACTGTTTGGCGGACTCCTTCCAGAAGGCCTGCGCGCGCTCCTCGTTCCGTGAGTCGCGTTGCGAATCGTCCCTACGACGAACGTTCCTTAGCGCGTCTTGAGTGGGCTGCGCTCTTGGAGATCATCGTCGATGCCTGTGCCTTTGCCCCTTCACGCACCCTCGCGGCCGAACTACGCCCGACGGATGGGGGCGGAAGCCTGCCAACGCTGCGGTCCCTCGGCCGTGAGATTGCGGAGCTGCGGCGAGATGGGGGAGACCCGCACATTGGCGGGGCGAGCGACCTTGAGCCAGCCGCAGAACGGGGCGCTAAAGGGGGCACGCTCGATGGCTCTGCACTCTTTGCGATCAGCGAGACGCTCCGCGTTGTCGAGCGCATCTCGAGCGATCTCGCCGGGTCAGGTCCAACGCTCAGTGCGCTTGGCGCCGCGCTAACCCCACTGCGACCGCTTCGCAGCTCGATTGAGCGCGCAATCGCGCAAGATGGATCAATTCTTGATGCAGCATCACCGCTACTTGGAGGACTACGGGCACTCCATCGCATGAGCCTTGAACGACTGCGTACCCGTCTCGAGACGCTGGCGCATGCCAAGAGCTATAGCCCCTACCTCCAAGAACCGATCGTTACGGTACGCAACGGTCGCTACGTGTTGCCCGTTCGTTCGGAGTGGAAGTCGCGCGTTCCAGGGATCGTGCACGACGCAAGTGCCACTGGGCAGACGGTCTGGATCGAGCCGATTGAAGTTGTTGAGTTGGGCAATGCGGTGAGAGAGTCAGAGGCGGCTGTCGCTGCGGAGGAGGCCCGGATCCTCGGTGCGCTCTCTGGGCTTGTTGGCGCTGATGCTCCGCCCCTTCGCTCCAACGGAGAGCTTCTCGCCCTCTTTGACGTTGCCCGCGCAGTTGCGGACGTCGCGCGTGATCGGAATTGGCTCTATGCCGACGATGCGCTAAATGGCGATCTTCTACTAACCGGAGCTCGCCACCCGTTGCTCACGCCACCTGTGGTACCGATGAGCCTGCATCTCAGCAACGAGCAACGAGTCCTCGTGATCACGGGGCCAAACACTGGGGGAAAAACTGTAGCGCTAAAGGGGGTAGGTCTCCTTACAGCGATGCATCATGCCGGCCTACCTATTCCGAGCGGTTCTGGCTCAGCCATTCCCGCGACAGGCAACGTTTGGGCCGATATTGGCGACGAGCAATCGATAGCGCAGAGCCTCAGCACCTTCTCTGGTCACCTCACGTCGATTCAGCGCATCTTGCTCGGTGCGGTCGCCGGTGATGTGGTGCTTCTTGACGAGGCGGGGGCGGGGACGGATCCTGCAGAGGGTGCCGCTCTTGCGGCAGCCATCATTGACGAGCTTCGACTCCGCGGTTGTCGTGTGTTGGCCACCAGTCACTATGCAGAGCTGAAGCAGTACGCGCATGTAACGCCAGGCGTTCTGAATGGCTCCGTGGCGTTTGATTTGGGAACGCTAGCGCCGACCTTTCGCCTTGAGGTGGGTGTGCCAGGAGGATCTCAGGCGTTCGCGATTGCGGCGCGCCTTGGTTTACCGCAGTCACTGCTTGATGCTGCACAGGCGCGTCGTAGCGACCAAGGGGCGACGTTGGATGCCGCGCTTGCCGCTGCGGCGGATGCTGAACGTGCCGCGCGTGAAGCTCGCCAGGTGGCAGAGGGGCTCCAAGAGCGCGCAGCCGACTCCTTGGCGCAAGCGGTGGAGTTGCGCCGTGCAACGGAACGAGGGGCGGCTATGGCTCGCGAGGCCGCGACGGCAGAGGCACGGGAGGCTGCCGCAGGAATCTTGCTCCGGGTAGAGCAGTTGCGAGCGGCCATTGAGTCTGGGAGCTTGACACCGGAGATCATCACTATTGCTACCGATCTGGAACGATTGGCAGCCCGAGCGGAACCGGCTAGGCCCGAAGATGTGACCTCCGCTGCGCAGGTATCCGCAGCGGTACTGCTGAAAGCCATCGGGAGCGATGTGGTCCTTCAGTCGGGAGCGCGCGGCACGCTCCTCGCGGTGGATGGCGCCAACGCGACGATTGCACTCGGGCGGATGCACAGCTCAATCCCGATCCGAGAGATCAGCAAAGTTCTATCAACGGCGACGGTGTCGCCACAGCGAGTTCCTCGACCGGTCAGCGCATTGGGTGCCTCAAAGCTCGATCTTCGCGGGGCTCGAGTAGAGGAGGCCCTGGCAGTGCTGGAGGCACGAATCAGTGCCGTGCTGTTGGCAGGGGGTGAACAACTCGAGATTGTTCACGGAGTTGGTACTGGCGCGTTGCGCGATGCAGTGCGTCAAAAGCTGCGAGAACTTCCTGAGGTTCGCGAGGTACGTTCGGCTGATGAGCCCGGGCGTGAAGGGGTTACCCTCGCGCTCTTCTAGGCGAACGCTAAGGAGCAGTACTCGGTGTAGGGGTCGGAATAGGCGAAGGACTTGCGGTCGCTGAGAGGCAGGAGAGGGTTGGGGCGATCGTGCCGCCCCAGGTGGCGCCATTCGGCTGCCAGAAGGGTGCGTAGAAGTAGGCCGTCTTCCCTCCCCGGACACCGCCGACGATTCCCGCGCCGAGGCGTGCACGCTCGAGCCACTCAAGGTTTGCCGCCTGCCATTTAGGCCACTGCGATTCAAGACCGCTCAGGTCAAGGTAGTTCGCCTCAATTCGGGTACCAGCGCAACCATCAGCCCAGAGCAGACCGGTGGCGCTATCTGTGGCGAGCAAGCGAGTCGTGCTGCACGACGTCGTTGGGGCAGTTCCAGGAAAGAAGTATTCGCTCGTGGTGAGGGTCGTGCAGGCGCCTGGGAGTTCCCCTGTATTCGCGTCGATGGTGACCTTGTCAAGCCCCGTAGGCTTCGCAAACGCTGCAACCGGGAGCTTGGAGGAGATTTCAGTGAAATAGGACTGCCAGAGTCCGCCTGCGGAATCAAGGGAGTAGACCGTCGCTGGCGTAGAGTCCGAGTTGCCCATCCAGACTCCCGTGACAAGCTGCTGCGCAGTCGGGTCCGCTGGTGCCGCTAGGTAGCCGAAGGCGGCCAGGTCCTTGGTCTGATCGGTAGTTCCTGTCTTGAAGGCGGCGGGCCGACGTTTCCCACCGCTGGCAATGATCTTCCGCTTCGACCATGGACGATTGACGGCGGGATCGGTGTTTCCAGAAATGATGTCAGTCATGAGGTAGGACGTCTCTTTCGCGAAAACTTGGGTTGCACTCTCAATCGGGGAGGGGGCCTCCCAAATCACCGCTCCATCACGGTCTTCAATGCGCAAGATGTAGCGGCGATCAACCTTGGTGCCGTCATTCGCCAGTGCACCGTAGGCAGAGAGGAGGTCAACATATCGGACTTCAAGTGTGCCGATGGCGAGTGAGGCTCCGGCTACGTTTTCGCTATTGTTCTGGAACTTGAATCCGCTATCGCGCATCTGGCGCCAAACTCGATCTTGTCCCGCTCGGATTAGGGCCTTGATTGCTGGGACGTTCAGTGAGCCCTGCAGAGCCTGGCGCATGCGGACGGGACCATGCTCGCTCCCTTCGGAGCTTGCAGGCGTCCAACCCTGACCGAAGTCAACAGGGACATCCATGAGAATGGTCGCGGGTGTCACCGCGCGATCTTCAAGTGCATACGCATACGTAATTGGTTTGATTGAACTTCCTGGCTGTCGATATCCGCTCAGAACGTCGTATTCCGGCTGGAAGACAGTTCCATCTGCCTCACCATAATAGTCCGCGGAACCAGCGTACGCGAGGATGTCACCCGTGCGCGCATCTAAGGTTGCAACGGCAGCATTGTTGATTTCAAGGCCGTGGATGGTCTTGAGCCAATCGGTTGTTTTGACGCCGATGCTCTTGAGAAACGCCTGGTATTCCTTGATTTGCGTAGAGCGCACCGAGAGAACCCATTTCTCGGCGGACTGCTGCATCTTCCAATCGAGTGAGGAGATGACCTTGTATCCGCCGGTATCAAGCTGCTGCTGACACCCATCGGTGTCGGTGCAGAGAATTCCAGCGAGGAAGTCGCGGACCCTGTTGACAAAGTGCGGAGCACTCATCTTTGCCAATGGCGAGGGGATCAGAACGATCTCCTCGGTTCGTGCCGCTTCAATCTCAGCATCGGAGATGATGGCAGTCTCTTGAGGGATACCGCTCTGACGGGCTGATTTTAGGAGGTCCAGAACTACGCTACGGCGCTTTGCTACTGCGGAGTCAAGTGGAACGCGAATCACGCCGTCCTCGCCGAGGACTGAGTTCTCGCGCAGGTCGTAGGTACTTGGAGCTTGTGGGATGGCGGCCAGAAGGGATGCTTCGCCAAGGGTGAGCTGGTCAAGGGTTTTGCCGAAGTACTGTTGGGATGCAGTGAGAATGCCGTACGAGCGCGAGCCGTAATAGTTGTTGTTGAGGTACTTCGCAATGACTTTCTCTTTACCCACTCGCCCTGGGAACTCTTTCGTGAGTCGAATTGCCTGGATGATCTCTTTCACCTTGCGCTCGTAGACGCTCCCCTTGAAGGCCGAATCGGGGAGGAGCACGCTGCGGACGAGCTGCTGCGTTATGGTCGAGCCGCCCCTACCGGATCCACCCAAGGTGTCGAGGGCAGCGGCTACGAAGCCGAGCGGGTCAAAGCCAGAGTTTTCCCAGTAGGTTTTGTCCTCAATTGCGGCGGTGGTGTCGAGAACAATGCTGGGGATGCTGGCGAATTCCACCTCGGTGCGCAGATCGGAGCCGAATGCGGCGAGCTTCACGGTGCCAGTACGGTCGTAGACCGCCGTGTTCTGGTTCAAAACGATGGTGTCAAGATCCTTCGGGTCGGGGAGATCCGACACCACTGCGCTGTAGATCGCGATGGTGCCGCCGTAGGCGATCGCGGCGATAAGCAGGCAGGCACCGAGGAGGGCGATTGGCAGGAGGGCGAAGAGCCCCCCGAGAAGGCGTTTTCGGGGCCGGCCGCTCCGCTGGGTTGAGTTTCCCGAGGCCATGTTCATCGCTGTGAAGGTAGCATAGGGTGCATGGTGAACCCTCTGGCCTCAGCACTCCTCCGCGACTTCACCGAGCGAGGTCTGGTTCACGACGTAACCGCGGGCCTCGATCAACGGCTCGTCTCTGACCCATCAATCAGCGCCTATATCGGTTTTGATCCCAGTGCAGACTCCCTCCATGTGGGGCACCTCATGGGTGTCCTTGCGCTGCGGCGGTTGCAGTTGCACGGCGGTCGCCCTGTTGCACTGGTTGGCGGAGGGACCGGCATGATCGGCGACCCCTCGGGTCGCTCGGCAGAGCGCAACCTCCTTGATCGGGCGACGCTTGACCAGAATCGTGCTGCGATTGGTGCGCAGCTCGCGAACCTCGTCGACTTCTCAGGGAAGAGTGGGGCGCTACTGCTCGACAACCTCAGTTGGCTCGGCGATCTTGGACTGATCGATTTCCTGCGCGACACAGGGAAGCACCTCACGGTCGGCTACATGCTGGCCAAGGAGAGCGTAAAGACGCGGCTTGAGGGTGGGCTCTCCTTCACGGAGTTCAGCTACATGCTGCTCCAAAGCTACGACTTCATGAAGTTGCGGGAGCTGCACGGCGTTGAGCTGCAGATGGGCGGCTCCGACCAGTGGGGGAACATCACGGCGGGAACGGAACTGATTCGGCGAACCGAGGGGGAGAGCGCCGACGGCGCGCCGCATGCGTTCGGCCTCTGCTACCCGCTCCTGCTCGCCAAGAGCGGTGCAAAGTTCGGCAAGACGGCGGAGGGTGCTGTCTGGCTTGATCCAGCGCGGACGAGTCCGTTTGCCTTCCGTCAATTCTGGATGGAGCAGGACGATGATTCAATTGCTTCGCTCTTGCATCGCTTCACACTTGATAGCGTTACTGAGATCGCAGCCCTGATGGATCGGCATACCCAGAATCCTGCTGCCCGCCGAGCGCAGCGCCACCTCGCGCGCACTGTAACCAGCATGGTGCACGGGGCCGACGTGGAGGCCCGTGCCGCTGGGGTGGCCGATGCCCTGTTTGGCGATGGCGAGGGTGGCACCCCCAACCTGCGTGCGCTAACGGCTGAATCGCTGACGATGCTGGCGAACGAGCTCCCAACGAGCGCCCACCCCGCTGCCGCCGATGCGACCCTAGTTGACCTGGTCATCGCTGCTGCGCTTGCCACCTCAAAGAGTGAGGCGCGTCGGCTGATTGAGCAGGGGGGCGTGAGCGTGAATGGGGACCCGGCACCCGATAGCGCCGCCGCTGCCTCATCGTTTGCGCCGCTGGCCGATGGATCACTCCTTCTCCGCAAGGGGCGCCGAGACTATCGCCTTCTTCGCCGCGCGTAGGCCCTAATCCCGAGGGGAGTGCGCTCACCTCGCCTATACTCCCCGCATGTCTGGACATTCAAAATGGTCAACGATCAAGCGCGCCAAGGGGGCGACCGACGCGAAGCGTGCCGCCCAATTCACAAAGGTATCTCGCGAGATCACGATCGCCGCCCGCATTAGCGGCCCAGATCCCGCCGCAAACCCACGCTTACGCCTCGCCATTGATAAGGGTCGTGGCCTCAACATGCCGAACGACAACATCAAACGGGCGATAGAGCGCGCCGCCGGCCTCGGACAGAGCGATGCATATGAAGAGATCGTGTACGAAGGGTATGGCCCAGGTGGCGTTGCCGTACTCGTCGAAGCTGCTACCGACAACCGCAACCGCACGGCATCAGAGGTGCGCAGCCTCTTCACCAAAGCGGGCGGTGCTCTGGCGAGCAGCGGTGCCGTCGCCTGGCAGTTTGAGGCTCGCGGGGTGATTGAGTGCATCGGCTCATTTGAAGCAGTGGGGGAGGCGGCGATCGAAGCGGGCGCCGCCGATGTCGAGGCCGACGAGGGCAACGTCTTTGTCTACTCGGACCCGCAAGAGATTCACGCGGTACAAAGCTCGCTGGAGGCTGCGGGCATCAAGGTGAAGAGCGCTGAGTCAGGAATCATTGCCAAGTCCACCGTAGAGGTTTCAGCTGATGATGCTCGCAAGAACTTCAAGCTCATCGATGCACTTGAAGAGCTTGACGATGTGCAGCGCGTAACGGCGAACTTCGAGGTTCCGCCCGAGGTCTTCGCCGAGATCGCGGGATGAGCATGCGAGTCCTGGGACTCGACCCGGGAACCGCGATCTTTGGGTGGGGAGTCGTTGATGTTGGAGGCGTTCGCCCACTCTATGTTGCCCACGGAGCACTGCGCACGGCTGCAACGCTCACGCTTGGTGCTCGACTCAGCATGTTGAGGGATGGCGTAACCGCCGTAATCCAAGAGCACCGCCCAGATCGGATTGCCATTGAGCGGATCTTCTCGCAATCCAATGTGCAAACTGCGGTCGCCATTGGTGCCGTTCGTGGCGTCGCCCTGCTCATTGCCGCGGATCACGACTTGGAGGTGATCGAAGCGACGCCGTCGGAGATGAAACGCGCGATTGCGGGTGATGGTCGCGCAACCAAGGCAGCGATAACCAAAGCGGTGACGAAGCTACTGGCCCTGAAGGCGGCGCCGACGCCCGATGATGCTGCCGATGCATTAGCACTCGCGCTCTGGGGTGCTGGAGCGCGCAAAGTTGCGCATCGTTCTGGTTCATCCCGCTTCGATCGCTCTGCGTCGGCGGCGGTCGCCTCTGAAAGTGGATTTGATCGGGCGGTTCGTGCCGCCTTGCGCTCCGGGAGATCCTGACGATGTACGCCCACATTCACGGAACGGTACTCTGGGTTGAGGATGATGCTGTGGTGATCAGCGCGAGCGGGCTCGGGCTTCGCGTTCGTACCCTTCCTGCAGTTTTAGGCACTGCGACCGAGGGGGCTGTGATGGAGCTCTACCTGCACCACATCGTGCGCGAGGATAGCGAGGTGCTTGTTGGCTTTCCAACCCGTGATCAGGCGCGCCTCTTTGCCACACTGCTTGATGTAAGCGGTGTCGGACCGAAGGTTGCTATCGCCCTCCTCGCAACGCACGGTCCAGAACTCTTGCGTCGTGCACTGGTTGACGGTGACGAAGCGCTCATTGCCAAAGCACCCGGAGTAGGGAAGCGGCTAGCGGCGCGAATCATCGTTGAGCTCGGCGACCGCATGAGCCGAGAGGCTTCAGCTGAGACCGAAGTTGGCGCAAAGGGTGATGCGGATCGGGACCTGCAAGGCGCCCTCCGCAGCCTCGGCTTCCCTGCCAGGGAGGCGAAGGAGATGTCTGCTGCCGTCTCGGCCAACGCCTCACTTGCCGCTGCGCCGCTCGCCGATCGCCTTCGGGCTGCCCTCAAGGAGCGAGCATGAGCGGTGAATCGCGTACCGACGCCGCAGAGCTCAGCGCAGAGACGACGCTGCGCCCCGCGTCGCTCGGGGAGTACATCGGCCAGGTCGAGGCGAAGCGCTCCCTCACCACGCTCCTACAGGCGGCACGCGAGCGCGGAGAGGCTGCCGATCACCTTCTGCTTCATGGACCCCCAGGGCTCGGAAAGACCACCCTGGCAGCGATCGTCGCTAAGGAGCTCGGCGTTGAGATTCGCTTCACCTCAGGGCCGGCCATTGAACATGGCGGACAGATGGCGGCGATCCTCACTGATCTCACACCACGACAGGTGCTCTTCATCGATGAGATTCATCGTCTAGGCCGCGCCGTGGAGGAGGTGCTCTACCCCGCGATGGAAGATCGTTCCATCGATATCGTGATCGGCAACCGCGGCTCGGCCCAATCGCTGCGCCTGGATATCGCTCCGTTCACGCTTATCGGTGCCACCACTCGCGTCGGCATGCTCTCATCCCCGCTGCGGGATCGCTTCGGTGCTGTGCAGCGACTCGACTTCTACGACGATGGTGACCTAGCGGCAATCGTCCGACGCTCCGCCGGCATTCTCGGGATCGAGATCGCCGCTGACGCGGCCGCGCTGATTGCGGCGCGGAGTCGCGGTACGCCACGTGTTGCGAACCGACTGTTGCGTCGTGTGCGCGACGAGGTTCAAGTAGCTGGTTCGGCCAACATCACCGTGGACGCTGCCGCGCAAGCGCTGCAAGGCCTGCAGATCGATGAGGCGGGCCTTGACGGAACAGATCGGAAGCTGCTGACCGTCATGATTGAGAAGTTCAACGGGGGACCCGTCGGTGTTGCTGCGATGGCGGCACTACTCGGCGAGTCTGCCGACGCACTTGAAGACGTCTTTGAGCCGTACCTTCTGCGGATCGGTTTCATTGATCGAACTCCGCAAGGCCGCGTCGTAACTGCGGCAGCCCGTGCGCATCTCGGCAAAGATCCAGCATCGCTGTGGGGGAAACGCTGAATCGTTCGGTCCAGTTCACGGCGCTCTCTGATCCAACCACCCTGCCAGCGCGCGCCGGCGGCGCAGCACAGTTCACGATTACGGCCCAAGACAATACGTCACGAGCCCGAGCTGGTGAGCTGCGCTTAGGTCACGGTGTCGTGCAGACGCCTGACTTCATGCCTGTCGGCACGAACGCCACCGTGAAGTCGCTGGACCCTGAGGATCTCAAGGAGATTGGGGCGCAGATCATTTTGGCAAACACGTATCACCTCTACCTACGCCCAGGGCATGATCGCGTACAGCGCTTCGGTGGGTTGCATGAGTTCATGCAGTGGGACCGCCCGATCCTGACCGATTCTGGCGGATTCCAGGTGGTCTCCCTCGGGCCGCTGATGCGCATCAACGAAGAGGGGGCGAGGTTCAGTAGCCATCTTGATGGCTCTATGCACCTATTCACACCCGAACGATCCATCGAAGTCCAGCAGGCACTCGGTCCCGATGTTGCGGTTGCCTTTGATCAACCGGTGATGCCAGATGGGAGCACTGATCGCGAGGTTCAACGAGCGATGGAGCGCACACATCGTTGGGCTGTTCGATCGTTACGCGCGCACATCCGACCCGACCAGGCGCTCTTCGGTATTGCACAGGGTGGGATCAACCCGGAGTTGCGCACAGAGTCGGCAGCCTATATCCGCTCCCTGCCGTTTGATGGGATTAATCTCGGCGGCCTTGCTGGAGATGAGACGCCAGAGCAGCGCAACACCGCAATTGACGCAGCGGTGGCTGCGCTGGAAGGGGACGGGCGGGTCCGATACCTGATGGGCCTCGGATCACCGCTTGACCTACTCGAGGCGGTGCTCCGCGGAGTAGACCTCTTCGATTCCGTTCTACCCGCCCGTGTGGCCCGCAATGGGCAGGCCTGGGTTGCTGGGGGCCGCCTCAACCTGCGCAACGCCCGCCACCTCGATGAGCCGGATCCCGTCGATACGTCGTGCGACTGCAGCACCTGTCGGCGATTCAGCCGTGCCTATTTGGCGCACCTCTTCCGAGCCGAGGAGCTGCTGGCCTACCGCCTCCTCACGATCCACAACCTGCGCCACATGAGCTCCTTCATGGGCGAGGTTCGGAGAGCCATCGTGTCGGGTACACTCGCCGCTGAACTGCCGCGCCTACGGGCTGCGGCTGGGGGGCCGGGGACCCCCCGACTTGGAGCCGGCGACGAGCCGGGCGCCGTGCCAGAGCGCGGTGCGATGCAGCCGCGGTACGCCGTGGCAGGCAGACTGCGAGGAGCTCAGCAGAGAAGGGCTGTAGCGTCGGAAGATAAGGAGTAACCCATGGCAGAGAAGAGCGAATCCAAGAAGAGCGCAGCCGTTGAGCCTAAGGAGGAGGGGAAGCCCTCCACTGAACGCAGTCGAGCCGTAGATGCGGCGATCCTCACCATCGAGAAGCAGTTTGGCCGCGGCGCAATCATGAAACTCGGCTCCCGCGAGCGCCTCGCAATCGATTCAATTCCAACCGGTGCGATCTCACTTGACATCGCCCTCGGCGTTGGTGGCCTACCAAAAGGTCGAATCAGTGAGATTTACGGACCAGAATCGTCCGGAAAGACCACAATTGCGCAGCACATCATCGCTGAAGCCCAGCGCCGTGGTGGCGTTGCCGCCTTCATCGACGTTGAGCATGCGCTTGATTCGGCATACGCCGCCCAGACTGGTGTGAACGTGAACGATCTACTCGTCAGTCAGCCAGATACAGGCGAGCAGGCGCTTGAGATCGCCGAAACCCTGATCCGCTCAGGCGGGGTAGACATCGTTGTCATCGACTCAGTTGCGGCCCTGGTGCCACGCGCGGAAATTGAAGGCGAGATGGGTGATTCGTTTGTCGGAATTCAGGCTCGCCTCATGAGCCAAGCCCTTCGCAAGCTCACCGGTGCGGTAGCCCGCTCAAACACGGTGCTGCTCTTCACTAACCAGTTGCGAGAGAAGATTGGTGTGATGTATGGCAGCCCCGAGACAACCCCAGGTGGTCGTGCGCTGAAGTTTTACGCGTCGGTCCGCCTCGATATTCGACGAATTGAGACGATCAAGAACTCGACGGAAGCGGTCGGTTCTCGCGTACGCGTCAAGGTTGTGAAGAATAAGGTGGCCGCGCCATTCCGGATCGCGGAATTTGACATCATGTACGGAGAAGGGATCAGCATGGCTGGCGGTCTATTGGACGTGGGCGTTGCAGCGGATGTGATCTCAAAGACAGGCGCCTGGTTCAACTATGGCGACGTGCGTCTCGGTCAAGGTCGAGAGCAGTCGAAGGAGTTCCTCAAGGCAAATCCTGAGGTCGCCGCCGAGATTGACGCGAAACTTCGTGCGGTCTCAGCGACGCTTGAGGTCCCTGTCGCCGTCGCTCCCGAAGCGGAGTAGCGGTGCGTCGTGGCGCGTCGCCGCGACCCTGAAGCGCAGAAAGCCCGCCGAGCAGCGGCAGAGGCCTCCGATGTTTTGGAGGCGGCTGCACGCTCGCTCAGCGGCGCGCCTCGCTCCCGAAGGAGCCTTGAAGAGCGGTTGATCTCCGCGGGGTATCCCGAAGAGCATGTCCGTGTCGCTGTCGCACGCCTCGTCGAAATCGGCCTGATTGATGACGAACGGTTCGGGCAGGCGCTTCTTGATTCGCGTGACCGCTCGCGGCAACGTGGTGATCGCGCGCTTCACCAGGAGCTCCGGCGGCGGGGGATAGATGAAGAACTCGCCCAACGACTTCTTGCGCAGCGCGCGGCGGGAGAGCCGCAGAGAACTGAGTCAGTCTGGGGGGCGACCCTACGCGTCGTCGAGGAGCACGCGGAGGGCGCTGAGGAGCGCGCCGCACGCGCCGCCCTTGCCAAGTTGCGCCTGCGGGGTGGAGATGCCCGCTCCGAGGTTCAGCGACTGGCCCAGGGTCTTGCCCGCCGAGGGTTCCCGAGCGCCCTCTCGTGGCGACTCGCCCGGGAACGCGTCCAATCCGAGGCGCGAGCCCCCCTTCCGGAGGGGGAGATGGATGAGGAGTAGCTCCACCACGCTCAGCGCCATAGGCGTTTGACCGATTTGGCGGGTGGGCGTAGCCTCTTCTCCCCAGCGTTTGGCTGGATTTGTGACCTATTTACCGCGAGCCAGGCCGCGGGGCCAGCCTGGCAGGAGAGAGTCATGCCTGATCTGAACGGGATCGTCCCCGTGTTGTTTGCTCTATTCGGTGTAGCGGCCGGGCTCGTTCTGCGAAGCGTGATCGCCGCCGCCTCTATTCGGGCCGCGAGCCGTAGGGCTGCCACCATTCTCGAGGAGGCACGCCAGCAGCAGAGCGCCATGGTTATCGGTGCGAAAGGTGAGATCTCACGACTACGAGCCGACCTTGCAGAGATTGCCGGCCTCGATCCCGAAGCCGCTCGAACCGAGGTGCTCTCACGCTTCACCGAAGAGGCTGAGCGTGAGTCGAAGCGTCTCCAGGCAACCCTGGAGCGTCGTGCGCAAGAGGATGCGGCCGACCGAGCACGCGACATGATCCTGACAGCGATGCAGCGCGTCGCGGCGGACCATAGCGCCGAGCACTCCGTCACTCACGTCAAGCTCGCCAGCGACGAGATGAAGGGTCGCCTCATTGGTCGCGAAGGTCGCAACATCCGCGCTCTTGAGGCGGCCACTGGCGTGGAACTCCTCATTGATGAGACCCCACTGCAGGTGACACTCTCATCGTTTGATCCGGTTCGCCGTCAAGTGGCGCGTGTCGCCCTTGAGCGCCTCATGCAAGACGGTCGCATTCATCCGATCCGCATTGA